>JBGPBW010000055.1:0-23080 GCA_041481385.1 Puia sp. | reverse complement strand
GGCCTGCGATATTGCATCAACGGGGTTGTATTGGATTTTAAGAAAGCAGAAGAAGCCCGGAAAAAATACGATGCAGGGAAATAGAGAGCAGTAAGCAGAAAAAAAGCCGCCAGGTTTTGCTGGCGGCTTTTTTATTAATTAAAGGAAATATTATGCTTTTTTAAAATCGACATTAATGGTAATTTCCACTTCTTTTCCCACAACCATGTTCCCGGCTTCAGTAGCCTTGTTCCATTTAAGGTTATAGTCAAAACGGTCGATTTTTGATGTAGCTTTAAAACCAACATGTGTACCGCCCATGGCAGCAACGGTTCCGCCATATTTCACATCAAAAGTTATTTGTCTGGTTATATCCCGGATAGTCAGGGTTCCTTCCAGCTTATATTTATTATCTCCCAGAGGAACAAATGAAGTACTTACGAATTTTATCTGCGGATATTTTGCTGCGTTGAAGAAGTCGTCTGACTTCAGGTGATTGTCGCGCTGCTCATTGTCTGTGTTGATTGAATTGACTTCTGCGGTAAAACTGATTTTCGCATCAGAGAAGTCGGCCTTAGATGCCTCCATTGTGCCATCAAATGATTTGAAAGTTCCTTCCACGTCTGAAATGACAAGATGGGAAACGGAAAATTTCACATTGGTATGTGCCTTGTCCAAGGCCCAGGTTGCTGTAGGTGCGGGTGAAGACTGATGTTCAGAATTTGCTTTGGATTTGGGTGCAAAAGCGGTAAAAGCTACTGACAATCCAAGCACGCTGAATAAGAGAATCTTTTTCATAGTTAATATTTAACGTTTAAACATTAAAATAAAGGTACATATTCTTTTTATACCGTCAAATTTTATTAGATCCGGTTTGCATTATAACCACGGATAGGCTATTTTAGTGACTCAATTCATTGAATATTACAGGTATAGCCAAAATTATTTTGATGCTTAAGCCTGAAACGCTAAAATCCTAATCCTGAACGATCATTAAATCTTCTGACGTTATGGATTCATTTAGGACCCTTTCCATCATTATTCCTGCTTATAACGAGGCAAAAACGATTCATCTGATTCTGGATCGCATTTATGCGGTCAGACTGATCCATAATTTGCAGAAAGAAGTAATCCTGGTAAATGACTGTTCAACTGATGGGACAGAGGAGGCATTGCTAAGTTACAGGACTTCCCATCCGGATATGAATTTGCTATATTATAAACATGAGGTTAACCAGGGAAAGGGAGCTGCTATCCATACAGGAATTAAAAAAGCGACTGGTCAGTACCTGGTCATTCAGGATGCGGATTTAGAGTATGATCCGGAAGAATTTAATGAATTGCTGAAACCTGTGATTCGCGGATCTGCGGATGTGGTATATGGTTCGCGTTTCCTCGGAGGCAACCCCCATAGAATTTTGTTTTACTGGCATTCGATCGGAAACAAAGTGCTTACACGGTTAAGTAATATGTTGACCAATCTTAATCTGACCGATATGGAAACCTGTTATAAATTGTGTAAGACCGATATAATTCAGGGCATTGAATTAAACGAAAAGCGATTTGGGTTTGAACCTGAAATAACAGCAAAGCTGTCTCGTATTCCTGAAATCAGGATTTATGAGGTGGGTATTTCCTATTATGGCCGAACTTATTTGGAAGGGAAAAAAATCGGATGGAAAGATGGCTTTCGCGCTATTTACTGCATTCTGAAATATAATCTCTTCCGCTGATGGGATTAGAAACGCATTCGGATCCCGCGGGTCTGGCAACCCTGGAGATTTTTTCTGAAGCTCCCGCAGTCAACCGTTGGTTATTTGAAAAAGTAAACCGTTTCTTACAGGGAGAGATTCTGGAGATTGGTAGCGGAATCGGCAATATCTCGGGCTTTTTACTTACAGAACAACCGGCCGTTTACCTGAGTGATCTCCGCCCGGAATATTGCCAGAGGCTTGAAGAAAAATTTCATGGCCATCCGCATCTACGACGAATTTTTCAGTTGGATCTTTCCCTGCCTGATTTTATAACCCGTTATTCAGCCTTATTGGGAAAATTCGATATAGTGATTGCTTTAAATGTAATCGAACACATTAAAGATGATCAGACGGCAATTGAAAATGCTAAAACACTGTTGCGTATCGGCGGCAAATTGGTTGTTTTGGTCCCTGCAATCCCGGGTTTGTACAATTCGCTGGACCGCCATTTGGGCCATTTCAGGAGGTATACCAAAATCGAGTTGAGGGATCTAATTGAAAAAGCCGGCTTAAAATTCGGCGGATGTCGTTATTTCAATGCGGTTGCTATACCAGGCTGGTGGTATTCCGGCAGGCTGCTTAAAGAAGAGATTGTAACACTGTCCAAATTGCGTTTCTTTAACCGAATGGTCCCTTTGTTCAAAATAATAGACCGGCTTTTATCTCCGTTTACAGGCATTTCACTGATAACATCAGGAATAAAAAATATAAATTGAACCCATGATAAGGGCCAGTACATTTCCTTTGCCCGGAGAGAGACAGACCCGGCTATTCCAATGGAGTATTTACATACTTGGGCTATTATTTTTTTTGAATTGCTTCACGCCGCTTCGTCTCCATTACGACATGTTGCGCTATTTTGCTATTAAGGATTGCATAGAATCCAAATGTCCGCCAGGCGCTGATCCCAATGATTATATGCCTTACGGATATACAGTGCTGTTGTTATTCTTTTCAAAATTGGGTATTCTGAGATCCTTTACTCTCGTTTGTATAAACTGCCTGTACCTGTTTTTAGGATTGTATTTTGTACGGAAAATATTTAACTACATCCGCTCGCCTTATTTCCTCTTTTTCCTGGTTTTGCTTAATTGGACTGTTATTAAATTTGTAACACATCCCTTATCGGAGCTGCAGTATCTTTTCTTTTCCCTGGCCAGCGTGTATGCATTTTACCTTTTCATTCAACAAAAAAAGATTAAGCATCTATTTCTGTCATTTTTTTTGGCTGGATTTGCATTTCTGACTCGTACTGTTGGAATTTCGCTGGTCGCGGCTTTATTGGTTTCTCTGATTTGGGAATACCGGAAGGAATTGATTAGTCTCGTAAAGAAAAACAAAACAGCAGTATTCGCTGCGGGGCTTGGTATCGTCGTCGTGCTTATTTTTTCCCGTCAGCTGGGGCTCAATCATTATACCGGTGTGATGTCCAGGCAATTTAATGAAGGCCTCCGATTTCGTGATGTAATACTGTGGCATTTTTCGGAATGGGGTGAGATTTTTCTGAACACATCCAAATTCAAAGTGATTTCCTATCTGCCCGGCAAATTGGGCGGGACTTTGTTCATGACTGCCGGTATCCTGGGGATCGGTAGCTTTATTTATATCTGTTTTATCAGAAAGAGTCGCATACCCTTTGTAGTGAAGAGTTATCTTTTTTTCTATATGCTCCTTTTATTTAACTGGCCCTTCCCGGATCCCAGATTCTGGGTACCTATTCTACCACTTGTAGCTGCTGTAATAAGTCAAACTTCTTTTTCACTGAGACCAGCCTTTAGGATAATTGTTTTGTTATACCTGCTTATGTATACTTTACTTGGTTTGGTTTCACTTGGATTTATTACATATACATCGTTCAACAAAAAGGAGTTTTCAAAAAATCAGGCCAGGGGTGTCTACCGAAATGAATATGAAACGCATTTTTTTGGCAGGCCCCTATCAGATACAGCTACACATGTCGATCAGAATCTGGTTAATTTCCTGAATAAATATGACCGATAGAAAATCCGGACATGAATAATCGCAAATGGGTTTCCCGGTATTAATTTTTCTCTGCCAGCACTTGTTGAACCTGATCGTATGACATGGCTTTTAGTTCTGTCGGAGTGTACCCCTTCACTTTAGCAGCTGTAGCGCCGTTAGTTTTCTTAGTACCTGGAATTATTACATATCGGTACAGGTAACCGCTTAAATCAATAAAAGGAGAACCGAGATTAATGTGTCCCGGGGAAAAGTCTTCAAAGAAGAAACTACCCAGTGATGCAATAGGTTGTATATGCACCGTGTTACTTGCATCTGTAAACTGCACATAAGATAAAATAACACCGCTGTCAAGTATGCCACTTGTAATGGCGGGGGCAAGGAGGGTATCTTCAAAGGCGCTGTCATTCGAATTGAATGTGAAATTCAGCGTTAACCAGGCTGAATACATTACATTGCTCGGCCCTGCAGGTCCGGCCGCTCCGGCAGCTCCGGCAGCTCCAGCAGGTCCGGTATCCCCTTTGCTGCAGCCGACAAGGCCCATTATGACGATCGTTGCTACTGCGAGGAGACTTTTAACATGTTTCATCTGATAATATTTATATATGATTGAATGACCGATATAACCGCAATATAATTTATTTCTTTTAACGTCCGGAGCCAGTCGTCATCTTTTCAATCAATACGTCAATCCCCGTTTCTGGTTGCTTTCTGATAGTTATCAAGTCACGATTTCGTCTTTATGCCTCCATAAATGCAGACATGCATAGGTGCGGTAGGGCGACCATCTGGCGGAAATTCGGAGCATATCCTCCCTTAATTTTTTCTTATCAGATTTGTCAAGTTTATAGATTCGGATCATTGCCTGCTGTATGCCCAGATCATCTGCTGCAAATACGTCCTTCCGCCCAAGCGTAAACATAAGCAGCATCTCCACTGTCCATCTGCCAACTCCCTTAATCCGGGTTAGGTATTCAATAATTTCTTCATCGTTCATCATAGACAATACGCTGTGATTCATTCCAAATTCCACTGCATACCGTGCCACATTTTGAACATAATTGGCTTTGGCTCCCGAAAGGCCAATGGAACGCAGGGTTTCAACAGGGGTGGACAATATCTGCTCCGGACTTGGTTTTCCTGTATACAAGCCCAGAAATCTTTTGCGGATTATACTGGCAACTTTCGTGGAAAGTTGCTGGCTGACGATGGAATAACACAGGTAGAGGTAGATATCCCGGCGTTTCGTAAGCTTCAGAACTTCCTGTCCGGTCACGATCCTGGCAAATTTCTTATCTTTTGAAAGATGCACAATATAGGAATCAACATTAGAACCCATAATCGTAAATTAATGCGCTAATATCCTAGTACCGCATCTATTTTGAAAAGTACGCCATTCGTTGCCATGGTATTGACGGTAATCGCATTTGAAAAGAACGGGCTGCCCAAAATCTGCACGCTTTCCTGAATTCCAGAATTGATAAACAGGAGTGTACTGTCGCTAAGCGATGTAAATGTAGCACTGTCTGGTAAGTTATAGCCGAACAGACGCTGAGCGATCATGCTGGTAAGAACCATATTGCGTAGTGTGTCTGGATTAACCGTTGTCAGATCGGAGGGTATGGTAAACCCCAAATTCCTGAATGCATCATTCACTGGAGCAAGAAAGGTAAATGGCCCTCCTGAAGCAAGCATAACGGACAGGCTGTCCGGCACGGGGTTGGAGAGGAGAATGGCCTCATTTAAAAAACTCAGTGAAGTATCACTGCTGATAATTTGTTCCAGATTTTGAGAGGGTGCAGATAAAACGTATTGCAGAGCCAGCATTGTTCCATTTGTCGCTTTCACTTCAGAATTAAGCATCTGACTCCCGTTTGCATAGGTACGGTTAGAATCCCCTGTAATAAAAATAGAATCACCATCGGCCATTACCAGGCTTTGATTTGTTTTACCGATAAAAGATTCCAGAGTAAGTGCAGTACCTGCATAGGTCTGATATAGTACCCATTGCCTGGCCTGGTCGGAGCTGAATCCATCGATCACTGATTGCGGGTAACCCGATTGTGTACAGGCCTGATCGTTGGGAACAAACAGCGTGAATATGGAAGGGCCACTGAATAATGAATCAAGACCTGCTTTCACTACAGCAGCATTAAAAATAGTTGTACTGGTTCCATGAGCAAGTACGTAACCCAGTGAAGAGGTTTCGGCATTGATGTCGGGTACGGACTGTTTATTACAAGACCATATTAACAGAATGGCCAGTAAAAGCCACAAACCGGATTTGGTAAATGTTTTATACATTCCTGATCTATTCCATACTGAAACTGACGCTGCCGTCTTTCTCATCCTTGAGTGATATACCGATTTCCATTAATTGTTTACGTATGCGGTCCGAAGTCTGGTAGTCTTTTTTTGCTTTGGCATCCCTACGGATATCTATGAGCAGGTTCATAATTCCTTCGAGCTTGCCGTATGAGTCTTTTTGGGTTTCGTCCTGAAGACCCAATACATCTTCCACATAAATCCTAAATTGGTTTTTTACATAAGACAGGGTTTCATTCGAAAGGGTTGTTTTTTCCAACTCGCCGCTTCGGAATGAATTGATATGATTGACCAATTGAAACATATTAGCCAGCACTTTAGCGGTATTCAGATCGTCATTCATGAAGTCATCCATTTCACGGCAAAGGGTGTTAAATTGAGCCTCTATCTGTGGATTAACGGATTTGGCTGGATCTGATTGCATTTTCTGCAGGATTAAATGGGCATCCCAAAGGCGTCTCAAACCCTTTTCTGCAGCCTGAAGTGCATCGTTTCCGAAATCCAGGGTGCTCCGGTATTGAGTTTGCAATATAAAAAACCGGATGGTCATCGGATGATAGGCCTGGGCGAGCAGGGGATGGTTTCCCGAAAACATTTCCGTAAGGCGTATTACATTATTATAACTTTTGCCCATTTTTTTCCCGTTAATGGTGATCATGTTATTGTGCATCCAATAACGGGCTGCCAGTTGATGATTGCAAATCATGCTCTGGGCGATTTCACTTTCATGATGCGGGAACTGAAGGTCCATCCCGCCTCCATGAATATCAAACTGGGGTCCGAGATATTTTGTGCTCATCGCTGAGCATTCAATATGCCAGCCGGGAAAACCTTCTCCCCAGGGACTGTTCCATCGCATAATGTGGCCTGGTGGTGCAGACTTCCATAGTGCAAAATCCTGGCGATTCCTTTTTTCCTCCTGGTTTTCCAGATCACGTGTAGTTTCCAGTAATTCATCCAGTTTACGTCCACTCAGTTTTCCATACGGGAAATGTTCAGCATATTTTTTTACATCAAAATAAACGGAGCCATTGACGACATAACCATAACCGTCCCGGATAATTTCCTGAATCATGTCGATCTGTTCAATGATATGGCCGGTCGCCGTAGGTTCAATACTGGGATCGAGTGTATTGAATTGTTTCATGGCCCAGTGAAAGAGGTTAGTATATTTCTGAACCAGTTCCATTGGCTCCAGCATTTCTATCGTCGCTTTTTTGGAAATTTTATCTTCAGCTTCGCGTCCTTCTTCCTCAAAATGACCTGCATCGGTTATAGTCCGCACATATCGTACTTTATAACCCAGGTGAAGAAGATAACGGTACAGCACATCAAAAGTGATGTAGGGACGGGCATGGCCAAGATGACTTTCTCCACTTACAGTAGGACCGCATACGTACAAACCCACATGGCCCGGCGTTATGGGAATGAACTCCTCCTTCTGTCTGGTATAAGAATTATAAACTTTTAAGTTACTCATGCCTTCGCCCAAATATAAACATTTATCGCTTGCGTTCCTGCAATTGAAGGTCGGTGAGCATGGCGTTGTGGTCGGAATAAGGTGAACTGAGTTTCATACTTTGCATGATCTGAAAATCACCGGAGGGAAGTATATAATCGATGCGTAACGTAGGTGATATTTGTTTGTAACTTCTGCCGATTCCAAAACATTTTGCAATGAAGGCATCCTGCAAGTTGCCCCTAATATGGAAATAGGAATAAGAATTCGGCACATCATTGAAATCCCCGCAAATTACCAGAGGGTATGGGCTGGCATCGAGTTGTTTTCTGACAGCATCTGCCTGGTATCCCCGCAGGCCCAGGGCATTTTTAAGTTTTTTCACCAGGGAGCGGGAAGCCTCCAAAATGCTGTCTTCGGCATTCCGGACTATTTCAACATTTCTGAAATCCTTGTTCTTAAATAATACCGACTGAAGATGTGTGGTGAAAATGCGTATAACCTGACCATTCACTACAATGTCTGCAGCGATAAGACTTTCTGTTTTCCGACTGCTGTCTTTACTGAAATGAGCCTGCATCCGTGCAATGATCGGATATCTGGAAAATATGATTACACCAGTTTCATATTTATTCAGGGAACTGTGATAATCCCGTGAGAAGAAGTAATAAGGAAAACCAAGACGGTTGCATATGTAGCGAATATTCGATTTTGTTGTGTCTGAAGGTTCGAAAAATTCCTGAAAGCAGAGCAGGTCAGCATTTTGTTTTGCCACCAGTTCCAGCATCGGCAGACGATGGCCAGAACTGCCACTTTTTTTCAGACTGTATTGATCCCAGCGCCTTACGTTCCAGGTCATGATTCGTATATGGGTCGAATCCTTATGAGTAAAATCATGACCGGCCAGGCTGAATCCGAAAAACGCATGTATATTTTGCCATCCCATGACTAAACAAAGCGCAGAAATCAACGCGAAACGTGGAGCAATAAATAACCAGAAGATCAAAAAAATCAGTAAGACAGCAAGAAGCAAAGGGAAAAAAAATGCAAGCAATGCGATAAACCACCATCGGTCTGGATGTAAGAATGCATTGCAGCAGGCGAGTAGAAAGAGAATACCCAGGAAGATATTCAGCAGTATTAAAATGCGCTTGGTGAATTTCCGCAATGAGGTCATGGAAAGAATTGCTGAAGTTACAAATCTTCTTCTTCAGCCGCCCGCTTCAGGATCTCTTTTTCTTCACTGGTCAAAAAACGGTAACCCTGTTGATTGATTTATCGAGTATCTCGTCAATTCTTTTCTGCGTGATGTTTGGGATCTTTTTATAAGGCTGCGTCCCGGCCACATTGTAATAAAACTCGTCTTTCTTATTTTTTGGTTTTTTCTTTTTCTCAGGATTGAACAAGTCACCAAACCAGTCGAAAAACTGATTAATCCAGTTACTGCCATCCCATCCCCTCCGCAGGAGGTAAATAAAAAAATATCCAATGCCTGCTGCGCCTGCATAAGACAAGTAGGTAGACATGTCTCCATTTGCAACGCCAGCAAAATTGAGCAGAATAAAAATCAGGGTAAGTATCCAGATGGGTATGCCACCGCTGATCATGGGGAAAATCCTGTAATCCGGCGAAACCACAGTAGTGGCTACTGCTACAGCTGCAATGGAACAATTAGCTGCAGAAAGACTATCAGAATTAATCAGAGTTCTTGCACTGGGAACGATCAAGTGTACCAGGACATATATAACGGCACCACCAATTCCTCCATAGAGATAAATAGGAATCAACTTTCTGTTTCCGGTCAGGTCCTGGAGAATATATCCAAAACTCCAGAGCCAGAACATATTTGAAATAAACCGGAACAATTCCCTGTCGGTAAACATAAAGCTGATCAACGTCCAGGGACGCCAGACAATTTTTTCCGGATTTGCAGGTAAAACGAACCAACTGTAAACATGGGTGATGAAGGACTCTCTTGATGAACCGGTTGCAAGAAAAAAAACCAGGATGAGTTGGAGCACAACAAAAATTACAGCATTAAGAACCAACAGGTTAACAAGTGCATTCCCGTCCTGTCCCAGGTTCATTCGTTTGCGATAATTTTCCTCTTTTACATCCATATCCCATTGTTCTTAGAAGACGACAGACAGTTACTCCAGATAACATCCGGAATGTAAACTGGTTCAATAAAAATTCCGCCGGTCAGTTTTTCGCCAGTAAAAAACGAGAAGCAGTCCGACCAGGCCACCACCCAAATGCGCCCAATGAGCCACATTATCACCGGCATTATTCTGAACACCCAAAAATAATTCATAAACAACATAAGCCAGCACCGCCCACTTTGCTTTTACCGGAATCAGGGCATAAATATAAATCAGGCTATTGGGGAACAGAAGACCGAATGCCACCATACAACCAAATATGGCACCGGAAGCACCTAATGTTGCCGTGTTAATTGGAGCGTTAAAGGCCAACCTATAGGCCTGCTGATCATGAATAGGTGCTTCGTTAAGCTCCTGCCAGAATGGGGTTAACTCATGGTATAAGACCAACAAATGCAGTGCAGCTGCACCAATACCGCACACAATGTAAAAAGTCAGGAACCGTTTTGGTCCCCAGTAATTTTCAAGAATGCTTCCAAACATCCAAAGTATCAGCATATTCCAGAAAATATGCAGAAAGCCACCATGCAGAAACATGTATGTGATGATCTGATGGGGCTTAAAAAAATCAGACCGAATATCATGAAGAGCAAAAAAATTCTCCATAAAATGAGAACCGCTTCGTTCCATGGTCAGCTGCAATAGAAATACAATTACATTGATGATGATCAGGTTTTTAATTACGGGCGGTATCACCTGCGAACGTCCCAGTCGGAAATCAGTCATGTGTCGATAAAAATTACTGGCTGCAAGTTAATGTTTTAAGAAAAGCGCGGTTACATTTTCAATATGTAGGGTGTGCGGGAACATATCCACGGGCTGAATAGCCGAAATCTGATATTTTTCCGAAAGCCGGTTGAGATCACGGGCCTGTGTAGCCGGATTGCAACTGACATAAATTATGGTATCTGCGGCTATTTCGAGCAATTTAGCGATCAGTTTATCGGACATTCCTGCCCTGGGTGGATCAGAAACAATCAGGTCGGGTCGGCCATGGGTTTCGAAAAAAGCGTTGTTACAAACATCAGTGACATCGCCTGCAAAAAACGCTGCATGGTCAATTTGATTTAACAAAGCATTTTCTTTTGCGTCTGCAATGGCTTCCGGAATAAGTTCAATGCCAATCACTTTCCTGGCCTTATCGCTCAGGAAAATACCAATGCTCCCGGTACCACAATAAAGATCATAAACGGTTTCTGTACCTTTCAATGCGGCAAAATCGCGCACAGTCTGGTATAAACGCTCTGCCTGGGCCGTATTGGTTTGAAAAAAAGATTTTGGCCCGATTTTAAATGAGAAAAGTTCCAGTTTTTCTATGACAAATCCCTTCCCATAAACAATCACAGGTTGCAAGTCGTTCAGGCTGTCATTCCATTTTGGATTTATGGTATACAGCAGGGTGGTTACCGTCGGAAATTGAATAAGCAGGTGTTGCATCAGGGCTTTTTGAAGAGATTCGTCTGCGTAACCGAATACGACGTTGACCATAATCTCACCGGTCCGGCAAATCCGAACCTGAACATTACGCAGGAATCCTTCATGACGCTGGATATCATAAAATGAAACACCGTTTTCGACGGCCCATTTTTTAATTTCCTTCCGGATGAAATTGGTAGGTTCTTCCTGGAGCCAGCAAATGTCTACATCCACCACCTTATCGAAAATTCCGCGTGCATGGAATCCTGCAGCATCCTTCAGGGTTGATATCAGCGGATCTGCAAGCTCTTCCCTGAGCAGATACCGGCGGTTGGAAAAAGTGTATTCCAGTTTGTTTCGGTACCGGGTTGTTTTTTCAGAACCGATTATGGGAAGAATTCCGGGAAATTCCAGTTTGCCGATGCGTTTCAGACTTTGTAAAACCTGGTCTTGTTTGTAAGCCAGTTGTTTCTCATAAGGGAGCATCTGCCACTGACACCCGCCACAGATACCAAAATGCTTGCAAAAAGGTTCTACCCGGTCTTCTGAATAACCAGTAATCCTGACCACCTGACCTTCAGCCCAGTCTTTTTTATTTTTTGTCAGCCTGACTGTAACAATATCCCCCGGAACAGCGTTCTCCATGAAAATGACTTTGCCTTCGTGTTTGGCCAGGCTCCTGCCTTCCGCTGCATAGCTGGTGACGAGCAGGTTCTCTAAAATGATATTTTTCTTTTTTCCCACGGCGGCAAATGTAGGATTATCCTAATTTAGCATTCCTATGTTCAACCTATTATCTAAAAAGACTTTTTCGATCCTGTGTTTTTTAACGTTATCCGGTTCCGCGTTTTCGCAGGGATACGACATCCGGCTCACACTCAAACCCTTTACAAACAGTAAAGTCTATCTGGGTTATCACTATGGTAAAGTGAAAGCCGTAGCGGACTCCGTGGTACTCGATGGCAATTCAACGGGTGCGTTTAAAGGCACCGAAAAACTACCAGGGGGGATCTATTTTATCGTTTCACCAAAAAAGGAAATTCTTTTTGAATTGCTGATCGATCAGCAACAACAATTCTCGATTTTTGCAGACACGTTGCATCTTCCCGTGAGTATAGTGTTTACAGGTTCACCCGAAAATAAAACCTTCCTGGAATATACCGCTTTTATGAACAGCCACGGGAAGGAACTGGCTGCTCTGCAGACTCAAATGGCACAGACGAAAACCAAAAGTGATTCGGCAGTAATCAGGGAAAAGATCAAAAAAGTGAATGATGAGGTAAAAGATGAAAGGGATGATATACAAAATAAGGAGCCAAATTCCCTGCTGGCAGCCCTGCTGCGTGCATTAAAGGAGCCTGTAATTCCCCCCGCGCCGCTGTTGGCGAATGGAAGGCCCGACAGCACTTTTGCATACAGGTACTACAAAGCCCATTATTGGGATGATATTTCGTTTACAGATGACCGGATGATCCGGACACCGATTTTCGAGCCCAAACTGGATCGATACTATAAAGACCTGGTATCGCCCGAACCCGATTCCCTTGACCGGGAAATAGATCATATGCTGCTGTTCTCCCGGACAAATAAAGACATGTTTAAATTTCTGCTCGTTTATTTTACTCAGAAGTATATTAATCCGGAGTATATGGGCCAGGATGCAGTATTTATTCACATTTTTGAAAAGTATATCAATAGCGGACAGGCACCATTTTTCACGGAAAAATACAGGAAGTTTGTGGACGACCGGGCATATAGTATTATGGCCAACCTGATCGGCCAGCCGGCGGCAAACCTGGAAATGACAGACACTGCCGGAAAAACGAAATCACTGTATGAAATTCCTTCAGATTTTGTTGTTGTCTGTTTCTGGGATCCCACCTGCAGTCACTGCAAAGAAACCATCCCAAAAGTGGATTCCATTTACAAAGCCAAATGGAAATATGAGGGCGTTCAGGTCTACGCCGTGATGGTTGACGGAGGCCAGGAAAACTGGTTGAATTTCATTAGGGGTCACAATTTGGGAGATTGGGTAAACGTTTACCAGACAACAGCCCAGCACGATGCAGTTGTTTCCGCTGGCAGACCTGATTACCGCCAGTTATATGATGTATACCAAACTCCGGAGCTCTATTTGCTGGACAAAGAAAAACGAATCATTGCTAAAAAACTCACTTATCAGCAGATAGACGAAGTCATTAGCCTCAAATTGAAAAAGGCCAACGCTCATTGATATGAAGAACGTATTACTGACCTTTCTCCTTCTCCTATTGTCTAAGTTTTTTTTCGGCCAGACCTTGGCTCGTTACGGTAATCATGTCATCACAAAGGAAGAGTTTCTTAAGGCTTTCCGGAAAAACAATACCAATATCAGGGCAAACGAAAAGGCTTACCGCGATTATCTCAATCTCTATATCCGGTATCGTTTGAAAGTTCAGGCTGCTTTTGACTTGGGTCTCGATACGCTGGCAGGTCAACTTACAGAACTTCAAAATTTCAAAAGCCAGGTTGTGGATCAATACCTGAATGACGAAGCCAGCCTGAATCAAATGGCCATGGAAGCATTTGTACGCAGCCAGCATGATCTGAGGGTGTCAATCATATTCGTCGCCGCTCCGAGAAATTCATCGCCCGCAGATAGCATCAAGGCCTGGCAGAAGATACAGGAAGCTTACCATGCATTAAACAACAAGGATTTTGGTGAAACGGCCGTTCAATACTCGGAAGATCCATTTGTGAAAAATAACCGCGGAGATTTAGGTTTTATTACTGTTTTTGACCTTCCTTATTTGATAGAAACAGTGGCTTACGAAACTCCATCGGGAAAATACAGTCAGGTGTTCCGGACGAGCGGCGGATATGTAATTGTCAAGAAAACGGCAGAAGAAAAAGCCAGGGGCAGGATTCGTATTGCACAGATCCTGCTGGCATTTCCTTATCAGGCAAATGATGCAGCCAGGGCACAAACCCGCCAGCGGGCTGATTCGATATACAGGGCTATCCTGAATGGCGCAGATTTTGGCGAACTGGCCAGAAAATTCAGCGGTGATAATTTGTCCTATCAGTTAGGAGGCGTCCTTCCGGAATTTGGCATTGGAAAATACGAGCACGGATTTGAAAACGCCGCATACAAACTGAATAAGGATGGCAATGTAAGCGAACCTTACGAATCGGAATTCGGTTACCATATTATTAAAAGAATTAAGAAGATTCCCACAGCCACTGTAGCAAATCAGAAAACGATTAGTGAGCTGAAGGAAAAAATCAAGGCGGACCCACGGGTGGCTGTTTCAAGAAATCGTATGATGGAAATTGTATTAAAAAAAACTAACTTTAAACAAAACATACCAGCAGATAACAGATTTTGGGATTATACTGACAGTATGTTGCAGAATAAAAAACCGGCATTGTATAGCGGTATAAATGATCAGTCGGTATTGTTTCAATTTCCTGACAAGAAAATCCTGGTTGCGGATTGGATAGCATACAGGAAAAGCTTGAAATCTTCTCCAAACCTGACAAACGGCAAGTCAAATACCGACATCCTGGATGCGTATCGTCAGATCCTTGCTTTTGAATATTATAAGCAGCATCTCGATAAATATAATGCGGTCTTTGCTGAACAGGTGGCTGAATTTCGGGATGGGAATGTTCTGTTTGAAATTATGCAGCGGCAGGTCTGGAACCGCGCCGGATCAGATTCTGCCGGATTGAAAAAATATTTTGCATTACACAAAGACAAGTACCTGTGGAAACAAGGAGCGGAGGCAATTATTTTTACAGCCCCTGATTTACAGACTGCCCAAAAATTGAAACAGAATATCGGGAATAATACAAACAACTGGCGAAAAATTTTAGATGGATTTAGTGGTCAGGTGCAAGCGGATTCCGGAAGATTTGAGCTAAAACAACTGCCCGTCTCATCTGCAATTGTGGGCGCCGGGAAAATGACGCCCGTTCAAATGAATGCGGACAAATCGGTTCAATTCGCCTATATTATTCGAATGTATACGTCTTCTTCTCCCCGAACCTTTGAAGAAGCGCGGGGCCTGGTGATCAATGATTATCAGAATGAATTGGAGAATGTATGGATCGCGGAACTAAAGAAAAAATATCTGGTAGTTATCAATGAAGTTGTTTTTAATTCGCTGCTATCAAAACCAAAATCCTAAAAACTGTCATCTGCCAACCGTCAATTGTCAACCCTTTTCATCCAGCAAGTCAAGAATAGCATGATCCAGTCGGATATCAAATTTTCGGGCAAGCATTTTGCCGGAGTGTTTCAATTTATCATAGTCTTCCACAGTTAATGTTTTTGGGTTAGATCCGCCTTTTGACCAGTCAATATAATAGAAATTATCATTGACCACGGTCTGACTGAACTTTGAATTCATTATGAGGGTAGGAATGACAAATTCGTCCGGACCCCATGTAAAGCGGACGAAACGCCGGAGTTTATTATTCTCGTTCATAAAGTCTGCGACATAGGCAGCGCAATCAGTCGATAAAGTCATACACATAGCCCGGGGACCACCGTACAATTTGTATGGAAGAGGGAATTTCCGGTTGGGGAGTAGGGCATTTATTAAGAACTGAATCCGGTATCTCCCCCTGAATCCGAAGTTGGTAAAGTGATATTTGTTTATACGGCTCATTGCGTGATTCCACCATTCGCCGTCATCTTCAAAACAAATAAAATTTTTGCCTAAATTATTTTCGAGCGAACGATATATATCTGTAACCGGAGTTATAGGGTAGTCCTGGCCGCTCATTACACTGATGAAATCATAGGTTATTCCACTTCTGAGTATCTGGAATATGGCCTGCTGTACAGCTATCAAAAAGCTATATGAAGCCCAGCGGACCCGGACCCTGTTTTTGACAAAATAGACGTGGGGTAACTGGGCCAAATATTCGAATGGGCCCTGATGGATCTTTTTGTCGATATGCAAATAGAAATCGAACGGCAGATGGTTGAATTTCTTTATAAGGCGTTCAATCTGCTGAGGTTCCTTGTGAGCCATTATGATGCACGCGATCCGCATTGTTTAAGCTTGCTTGGTATTAGCTAACAATCATTTGCCCTACGAAGTTCAGAAGGTCAGTAGGCACTTAACCCAATTCATGTGCCAGGGCATATTACAATTTTTCATATAGTGCCCGTAATTTATCCCTTGTCATTATTTTTTCCCAGTCCGGCCCGAGAGCGTTTTCCCATAATGGTTTCATGCCAAGCGAAACGTTGATCATTGTATCAAACTGATCATTACTAAGGCCTTTCGTGATGTGCTGCGGTATGTCAATCCTGTTTTTTTCAACCATTTGTTTGAATTCCCTGACACCTGCCGGATAATACGCTTCCAGTTTATCAAATACGATACAATTGCCCACACCATGTTTTGTTCCTAACAGATATCCCAAACCGTAGCTGACCGCATGGGCAATGCCAACCTGTGAATATGCAATACTCATTCCGCCGGCATAAGAAGCCATCATGAGTTTATCATCCTGTTCGGCTCCCCAACCTTTGCCGAGAAATACTTCCTGGCATAAATTCAGTGCTTTTTCACCGTAAGATTTGCTAAATTCATTTAAGAATGTACCCGTAAGACTTTCGATACAATGAATATAACAGTCCATGCCTGTATAAAATCGTTGATTTACCGGTGCGTTGGCTGTGAGCTCCGGATCCAATACAATCTGATCAAAAGGCGTGAAGTCGGAATTCATTCCCAATTTTCTGGTAGGACCGGTCAATACGGTTGTTCGTGATACCTCAGCGCCCGTGCCACTTAACGTGGGAATACCTGCTTTGTATACGCCAGGATTTTTAACGAGATCCCACCCTTGATAATCAGCTGAAGACCCGGGGTTATTCATCATTAGTGAAACTGCTTTGGCCAAGTCCATCACCGAACCACCACCGATGCCTATAATGCCACTAATGGTACCAAATTCCTGTTTTAACTGACTTGCAAGCCCGTCCACCTGTTTCGTTTTAGGCTCATGACTTACATCAGCAAAAATAATTTTATCGGTGTCCCGGAGCGGAATTCGGTTTACCAGAGGACTTTTTTCAAAAAAGTGGTCCACCAGGAAGATCATAGGCGATTTTCCTTTTCGCTGAGGCGCTAAAATTTCGTCCAGCTGATTGAAACTTCCTCTGCCGTAGACCACATAACTGACCATTTTGAAATTCCTGAATTTCATATTTTAATTTATGTATAGTAAATGACTGATAAGAGATCAGCGATTCTGAGTCAGTGCTGCCGCACCGAATACTCCGGCACTGTCTCCCAGTTGA
The DNA here is from genome assembly GCA_041481385.1 of Puia sp. GTDB lineage: Bacteria > Bacteroidota > Bacteroidia > Chitinophagales > Chitinophagaceae > Puia. The sequence continues at coordinate 5,701 of JBGPBW010000055.1, read as the reverse complement.
GGCCTGATCACAGGAACCGTACAATAGTTATTAAAAATAAAATGTTTCAGTGATTTTACACCTTCTGTATAAATTTCATCAATGTTTCCGACACCACCTCCGACAACGATGATATCCGGGTCTAACATGTTAGTTATAGAGGAAACGGCTTTTCCAAAGAAATGGTTGAGGCGGTCGAGGGTATGCCTGGCATAAGGATCAGTATCTTTTTGCATTACGATTTCTTTAAGTGTTTTTTTAACACCTGCAATGGACTCGTAAAATCTCTGTAATGACGGGCCTGAGATAATTTTTTCCACGCAACCCGTTTTACCGCAATAACAGGGGCCTCCGGATTCGTCTAGAAAATTATGTCCCCATTCGCCACTAATTCCGTGATGGCCCTCCCAAATTTTACCATCAATTACCAGTCCCCCGCCTACACCGGTTCCCATAATGATTCCGAATACCATTCGGGCATGGGGCGCTGCTTTTTTTACTCCTCCCCAGGTTGCCTCTGCAAGTGCAAAACAATTGGCATCGTTCGCCAGGATAATGGGTAACTGCAGTCGGTCCTCAATGTCTTTTTTTAGTGGCTGATGATTCAGAATGGTAGTATTTGAATTTTTCAATGTATGAGAAATGGGATCCAGAATACCCGGTGTGCCGAATCCAATACAATTGGGTTTCAGACCGGACTCCGATTTCATTTTGTTCACCAGTTTTTCGATCTGACCAATCACATGATCGTATCCATGTGAAGCTTCGGTATCTACGCGGGTTCTGATCAATGTTTCTGGTTCGGAGTTACCCCTAAGGATAATACCTTCAATTTTGGTACCTCCCAGATCGATGCCCCACATCGGTTCTTGCATATTATTTCGTTTTAATTTATTTAATCAGCCCAGTTTCATAATGGCCAGTTGCAGGTCTTCCGGTGTATCGATTTCAATTCCCATATACTCAGTAAGCACCATTTTTAATCGTACGCCATGCTCAAGATACCGAAGGCATTCGATTTTTTCCGCTCCCTCCAAAGCAGCGACCGGCCACCGTGTAAATTGAAGGAGTGCCTGTTTTCTGAAGCCATACACGCCAATATGTTCATAGTAAATACTGGGTATAACCTGATCCCTGGGAAAGGGTATTACACTGCGACTGAAAAACAAGGCGTTCATCTGCAAATCAACTGCTACTTTCACGTAGTTAGGGTCCTCAATATTTTTTTTGTCTTTCATCACCTGCATCAGGGAAGCCACCTGAACAGAAACATCATTTTTAAACACATCCAGTAACTTTGCCAGGGGCTCTTTTTGAACAAAGGGTTCATCGCCCTGAACATTGACAACAATATCCGTCTCCAGATTTTCCACCGCCTCAGCAATCCGGTCAGTTCCGCTTTCATGGGTCTTGCGGCTCATCATTACTTCGCCTCCAAACACGCTGATTTCATCATAAATCACCTGGCTGTCAGTCACGACGATCACCCTGTCGAATAGCCCGGTCCTTACCGTATTGTCGTAAGTATGACGGATAACGGTTTTATTACCCATCATTTGCATTAATTTGGCGGGAAAGCGTGTAGAAGCATACCGGGCCGGGATCATTGCGATGCAATTCATAGATTCTCTTTTCAAAAATATTATTGTGGATTCGTATCCGGCCGTTTGCCTGCGGAGGATCAGAAATATTTTTCTTCAAGTAGTTTTGTCAGGTCTAATACCGCACCGCGCGCATCCTTATCACCAGAGTTGCACATTACGATGATACCCCGGTCTTTTTCCTTCAGAATTTCTGTTCTGCAATTAAATAGCAGGGAAAGACCTTCGTGGAATGCAAATGACTTACCGTAATAACTTCCATTATTCCACCCCATTGCATAGTCGGGCAATCCAAAAAACAACAATTCAAAATCGGATTTCTGAAGGTGCATTTTACCATTGGCAAGCCCCTGAAGATTTAGTTGCACGTACTTAATATAGTCGGGCATACTGATGGAAATGCCCTGACCAGGATAAAGTATCGGGTGAACTTTTACCCAGGTATCCGGATCCTCCGAATGAAAAGAACCACCCTGGATCCAATGCCCCGCAGGAGCTGCCATATCTGTACGGTTGGGCCATGAATACCTGGTAGAGATATTCAATGGTTTTCGAATATATTCTGACACCAGGTCTTCCCAGGATCTGCCGGTAACCTTCTCCATCATGGAGGCTGCGACTACATATCCAGCAAGTGAAAAGACAATTTTCTGCTGATTGAAATTCTCCATATTGGGTTTGCGTTGGAGAATCCAGTATGTAAAATATAATCTTTTGGAAACAATATCCCCCTTGGTATCCGGCATCTTAAACCATTCACGCATTTCCATAAACGCCGGAAGACGTGTTCTGCTGCTCAACAGGTCCTCAAAGCGAATGGATTTATAAACGGGTAAGGTTTTTTTCCTGAAGCCGGGAAATACGTCTAACAGCTGGGTGTTCCATTTTATTTTACCGGATTCCACCAGCCTGGCTGCGATATACGCTGTTATAGCGGCGGTATTCGTGCCAATATTGAACCGATCGTATCTTTCAATCGTATCTTTTTTTTTGAATACCCGATAGCCGAGGACCTGGAATTCAATGATACTGTCTTTTGAAAAAACGGCATAGGCCATGCCGGGTACCCCGCGCACTTTACGGATTGATTCGGCTTCATCGAGTATCGTCCGGTTGTTGATGCCATCCGGTGGAACAGATTGAACGGAATCCTGTCCTTCTGATATTGTCTGGGCGGCTCCTGTAACGGGATACCGGAAAAACAAAACCAACAGCAAAGCTATGCGAATTTTTTTCATGCGCTTCGATGGCGTGAAGGTAAGAAAATTCAAAAATCAGCTCCGGTTCTCGTCGGCATTCATAATGGACCAAAGCAGGTCTTTTAGCGCCTGAATTCCATATTGCGTGGCAGAAGATATAAAAATATTCGGGATGTCAGGTGGTAGTTCTTTTCGAATTTCAGTAACCAGTTCCTCATCCAAAAGGTCGCATTTGCTGATCGCAATTACAAATCGTTTATCCAGGAGCTCCGGATTGTATTTTTCGAGTTCAAACCGGAGGATTTCAAATTCTTTTCTATGATCCGGGCTGTCTGCCGGTATCATGAATAACAAGGCAACATTTCTTTCGATATGTCTTAGAAAACGATGTCCAAGACCTTTTCCTTCAGCGGCGCCTTCAATAATTCCAGGCAGGTCAGCGACACAAAAACTTTTTCCATCACGATATTCCACCATGCCCAACTGGGGAACCAGGGTGGTAAATGCGTAGTCTGCAATTTTAGGCGTGGCCGCAGTTATCACCGACAGCAGGGTAGATTTGCCGGCATTGGGAAATCCCACCAATCCTACGTCGGCGAGGACTTTTAACTCCAATACTTTCCAGCCTTCCACCCCGGGCTCTCCAGGCTGGGCATGTTCAGGTGCCTGGTTGGTTGGAGTGGCAAACCGGGCATTTCCCAGACCACCTCGACCGCCTTTCAGCCAAATGATTTCCTGTCCGTCTTCCAGGATTTCCACCTCTTTTAATCCGGTGATTTCATCCCTAGCAATGGTGCCCAGTGGAACATCGATGAATATGTCTTTTCCAAAACGTCCGGTGCAATTGTTACCACTACCGGCCTCACCACTTTCCGCCAGCACGTTTTTGTAATATCTCAATGGAAGCAGCGTCCATGTGTTTTTATTCCCACGCAGGATGATGTGACCGCCGCGGCCGCCATCACCGCCATCAGGTCCGGCCAGGGCATTATATTTTGTACGCATAAAATGTTTGCTTCCGGCACCCCCATGGCCGCTTTTGCAAAAAACCCGGATCTGATCAACGAAATTGCTTTTTTCCACTTTTTGTATTTCGGGCTGCAAAGATACTTGATTATACAGCTATCCGGGCATAAGAAGGCGCGTGATAAGACCCGTCCAGCCTGTCTGGTGGGAAGCGCCAAGACCTTTGCCGGTATCACCATGAAAATATTCAAAAAACAGGATGTATTCATTAAAATGAGGATCATTTTGAAAAAGAGGCTGATCTGTATAGATCGGGCGGTTTCCATCGGCATTTCTGGCGAACAGGGAGATGATACGCCCAGTGAGTTTTTCTGAAATTTGTTTGAGCGAAAAGAGGTTTCCGGAACGGGAAGGGTATTCGATACGGAAATCATCACCATAATAATCATGGAATCTTTTCAGGGATTCAATAAGCAGAAAATTCATCGGCATCCAAATCGGACCACGCCAGTTCGAATTGCCACCAAAAAGTGTTGTATCAGATTCTCCGGGTGTATAATGGATTGAAAACCAGTTTTCATCAATTTCCAGGATATAAGGATGGGCTTCGTGATATTTGGATAAGGCCCGGAGACCATGGTCGCTGAGGAATTCGCTTTCATCCAGCATCCGGTACAGGATTTTTTTCATCCGGTGTCCACGTAACAGGGAAAGGAGATGTTTTTGATTGATTCCTTTATCGCCCCATTTGGAAACCAGATTTGCCAGCTCGGGCCGATGATTGAGGAACCAGTATAACCTGTCAGTGAATTCTTTTTGGCTGCTTAACAATTCATCGTCCAATACCTCAACAGCCAATAACGGAATAAGCCCGACCATGGAACGGATTTTCAATTTTTGGTCGAGACCATCAGATTTCTGAATGGCATCATAATAAAATTCATCTTCAACATCCCAAAGGCCGGTACCTTCTTCGCCTTCGGCAAACATCGCGTGGGCGATATATAAAAAATGTTCGAAGAACTTGGTTGCCATATCCTGGTAAACGGGATTGAAACTGGCCAGTTCCAGGGCAATGCGCATCATATTCAAAGAATACATGCACATCCAGCTCGTTGAATCGGATTGCTCAAGTATCGAACCGTCCGGCAGTGGCGTATTGCGATCGAACAATCCAATATTATCCATTCCCAAAAATCCGCCTTCAAAAATATTATTTCCCTGTTCGTCTTTCCGGTTTACCCACCAGGTGAAATTCAACAATAGCTTCATGTAAACCGTTTCCAGAAATTTTATGTCACCAATGCCGGTAGCGTCTTTATCCAGTTTGTATACCTTCCATGTTGCCCACGCATGAACGGGTGGGTTAACGTCTGAAAACGCCCATTCATAGGCTGGAAGCTGTCCGTTAGGATGCATGTACCACTCATGGGTGAGTAGTGTAAGTTGTTTTTTGGAAAAATCGGGATCAATATCAGCAAAACAAATACAATGAAATGCCAGATCCCAGGCTGCAAACCAGGGATATTCCCAACTGTCTGGCATTGAAATGATATCAGCGCTATTCAGATGCCGCCAGTTATGATTTCTGCCTTTTTTTCTCTGCGCGGGTGGGGGAGGAGCGGCCGGATCGCCATTCAGCCATTTTTCAATATTGTAATCATAAAATTGCTTGCACCAGATCATACCGGCATAAGCCTGCCGCTGAATTTTTTTATATTCTTCATTAGACAGTTTCTGCTGCACTTCCGCATAAAATACGTCTGCCTCCTTAATGCGCAATTCAAATATGCGGTCAAAATCTTCGAAGGGCTTTTCCATGTGATCCGGACTTAACCGGAGCCTGACTATTTCTGATTTCCCCGAAGGTATCATCTTACTGAAATGAAATGCAGCCTTAGTTCCGCTTCCACCTGGATTTATCGTGTTCGCACCAAGTACGATATAATTATTGAT
>JBGPBW010000054.1:0-23220 GCA_041481385.1 Puia sp. | reverse complement strand
TATCCGGCTCACTCTGGATCAGATTCAGGTAATGGGTCATGGCTTTTTCTCCATCAAGCAATGCATCATCCATATTCACGTCGAGGATCTGCGCGCCATTTTCAACCTGCTGACGCGCAACGGCCAGCGCTTCTTCATATTTATTTTCCCGTATCAGCCGGGCGAATTTTTTGGACCCGGTGATATTGGTTCTTTCTCCCACGTTTACAAAATTCGATTCCGGACGGATAACGAGCGGTTCGAGACCAGACAAACGAAGAAAGGGCTGAATATGATTTACTTCACTCATGATTGATCTTGTTAAACGGCCAGTTCAACAACCGGCAGTTTTCTCGGCTGGAATTTTTTCACATGTTCTGCAATATGTCGGATATGATCGGGCGTCGTGCCACAGCAGCCACCGACAATATTTACAAACCCTTCCCTGGCCCATTCTTCCAGGAAATGCGCCGTTTCTTCCGGCTCTTCTTCATAAATACCCATGGAATTCGGAAGACACGCATTCGGGTAAGCTGAAGTATAACAGGAAGCAATTTTTGAAAGCTCGGCAATATGGGGACGCATTTGCTCTGCACCCAGGGCACAGTTCAAACCCACACTCAGCGGTTTTGCATGGGCAACCGAGGTATAAAAAGCCTCGAGGGTTTGCCCGCTCAGTGTGCGGCCACTGGCATCCGTAATGGTGCCACTGATCATGATGGGCAGGGCTTGCTTTTTGGTATCGCGGAAATATTTTTTTATCGCGAAAATAGCAGCCTTGGCATTCAGGGTATCAAAAATCGTTTCGATCAGGAGCAGGTCCGCACCACCATCCACCAGTCCGCTCACCTGTTCGTAATAGGCGTTCGAGACTTCATCGAAACTCACTGCCCGGAATCCCGGATTGTTAACATCAGGGGATAGGGAGAGGGTTTTGTTCATCGGGCCGATGGCTCCGGCGACATATTTTTGGTTGACGGTTGACGGTTGACGGTTTTCTCGATGACCGTTGACCGTTGACCGTTGACCGCTAAACGCTGGGCGTTCAGCGCTCAGCGTTGTGCGTTCAGCATTAGGCGTTGAGCGTCGCGCATTGACAGTGAATTCTTCAATGGCCTCACGGGCTAGTTTTGCGGAAGCCAGGTTCAGCTCATAAGCCAGACTCTGCATCTGGTAATCCGCCTGTGCAATGACCGTGCTGCTGAATGTATTTGTTTCAATGATATCCGCGCCGGCTTCAAGGTATTGTTTATGTATTTCTTTAATAATGTCCGGGCGCGTCAGGGAAAGGAGGTCGTTATTCCCTTTCACATCTGTAGGCCATTCCTTAAAACGTTCCCCCCGGTAATCTTCTTCTTCCAGCTTGTACCGTTGTATCATCGTACCCATCGCACCATCGATGATGAGTATGCGGGATGCCAATGCCGACTCGATATTAGACATATTCTGAAAATTTAGAAGCGGATGTTAATGTGGGATGACAACGATGAAGGCTTACTGAAAACGGAAGGAAAAGTATGGAGGACTTACCTGGCGTTTATTAGTTCAGTTTGTTCCAATGTTGTCAGGCCGAACAATAAACAAATCTGCCTGATGAAACGCGAAATTACATCATTTAGGAGAAATAGCAAAAGCAAGTGTGGGGGTATAGGAGTATGGGAGTCTGATTTATTGGTCAACGGTCAACCGTCAACGATGAGAAACATAGCTTTCTACAGGCAATCTGTTTGAAATAGAGCGCGCGAGCGTCATTTCGTCGGCATATTCCAGTTCCCCGCCAAAGGAAATACCCCGGGCAATGGTGGTGACTTTCACTGGAAAGGCGGCCAGTTTTTTCTGGATATAATAAATGGTGGTATCCCCCTGGATATTGGGGTTTAAAGCGAATATGATTTCCGTAACCCCTTCTTTCTGAATACGGTCCACCAGGGAATCGATGGCCAGCTGGTCAGGTCCGATGCCATCCAGCGGCGAGATCACCCCTCCGAGTACATGGTAAGTGCCACTGAATTGCTGTGTAGTTTCTATAGCAATCACGTCCCGGATGGTCTCCACCACACAGATCATGTCTTTCCTGCGCATGGAATTGGCACAGATGGAACATATATCCGCATCGGCCACATTATGGCAGCGTTGACAGAACCGGATATCCTGTCGCATTTTGACGATGGTTTCCCCGAAAGCCCGGGCAGCGGAAGGATCCTGCCTGAGTAAATGCAGTACCAGCCGGAGGGCAGTTTTCTTCCCGATACCGGGTAACCTGGCGAATTCATTGACCGCCGTTTCCAACAGAGCCGAAGAAAATTGCATGGTTAAAATTACAAAGTTATATCGACTTCATTGTCCCAGTCGGCCTTTACGGAAAGCTTTTTTCGGATGGGCACGGCAATTTCCGGCTGCCGGTGCTGGTAGAAGTCGCCCGGATCCCAGATCCCATTTTGGTTTGTATCGTAGAGAATCCGGAGTTCGTATTCACCTGGTGTAAAGAGTTTATTGTTATAACGAAGGGATTTGCCGATCGTATAAGAAATGACGATTTTATCACTCTGCATAAACAGCAACACGGGATGCAGGCTAAGATCCAGGTTCCTGAACCGAAGCCGCACATTGCCATAGTCGGATTCTTTCTTGGTTCGGAAACTGATCGTATCAATCTTCAATAGTTTTTCCCCAAGCGTATCTTCGGCAAAATCTTTCTGTAGTATCAGGTGGTAGCCTGTATTTTCCTTCCAGGCATAAGTGAGTGTGAATTTTTTCATGGTACTATCCATGTCAAAATGAAAAGGGGTGATGGTCTCGAAACTGTCATTGGTAAATCGGATTTTTGATGAATCCACATATCGCACGGGGATTTCAAAATTCATTTCAAACTGGTTGTGGAGATCCAGATGTCCGTTGCTAAGATTTCCGGTAATGACCAGCCTTTTGATTTTTTCTTTTGGTGCTTTTTTAGGTTCTTCTTTGGGCGGAGTTTTTTTTGCATGCCAGGTGCTCGAAGTATCTTCAAAAGCATAGAGCAACAGGGGTGCTGTGCTTTTTTCGAGGTTTACCGGACTGTCGGCAAATGCAAAACGTTGGGCTTTCGAAGTGTATTCGTATGTACCCGATTCATCCTTCACCGCATAGAGGGCATAGGTACCGGGCTTGATATGAGAGAAAGTGAAATTTCCTGCGCTATCCAAACGGGCGACATACCTTGGCCTTACCTTAGCAACAGCGGAATCATAGAGCCGGTCATGCAGTATGGCAACCATTGTGCTGTCTGGTTTTCCGGTAAATGCCATGATTACACGACCGCTGTACCGGACTGAATCCAGGTAGTTGCCGGTAGAAAAGGTATAGGAGAAGTTCTTCAATACATTATTTTCATTTATGTCGGTGATTGCCCGGCCAAAATTTAATGAATACGTGGTGTTGAGCTGAAGACTGTCTTTCAGTTCGATGGTGAGGGTTCTCAGATGGAATGTTACCGTCGGGGGAATTTTAGGAACCGGGTTAACAGTCAGGTTAGTCCTGACATCTTTCAGGTCCAGGTATTCGTCGAAATTCAATATGATTTTCTTCGATGTAAAGTGCAGTGTATTTAATGCGGGATTGGCGCTGATGAGTACCGGAGGAACCGAATCCCTTGGACCGCCCGTCGGCGGGATAATATTGGCACAACCCGTAATTAATGGAACACGCAGCAGGACCAGAAAAACAAGCAAAAAAAACAGGAGTCGCTTCATGAGTTGGTCTGCAAACTTACTGGACGGGAGCGGGATTTATACAGTTTTATGATTTTATAAACTGGCATGGTCCTCCTCTTCAGCCAGGGCTTCAGGGATGGTTAGTTTATTGGTTTTAACAAAATGACACCAGTGACAATCTTCCTTACCGCAACCGGTATAGAAATCATGGTTCTGTATCCTGGCCCAGGTATCGGTGATCTGCCGGGTTACCACGTCTTCATCTTCCCGGCTCACATACACTTTCAGTTTGCGATATTCTTTTTTCTTATCTGGTTCAATAAAATCAAATTCGGTACTGATCACCTGCCAGCCGAGTGGGCTGTTATCGACCAGTAATTTGTAGAAGACAGCCTGGCGCCAGTAGTCACCGCCGAGTGGTTGTTTTTCATTGGGCCCCTGAATTTTTTGTTTTGCATTATCGGGATTGCCGGTTTTATAATCCACGACGTTTACCTGTTTGCCGTCGAACTCCAGTTTATCGAGAAATCCCTTGGCCGGTACACCAGCGATCGTCAGTTTGCTGATGGGTCTTTCAATGCTCACAATCCTGTTCCAGGAATGAATATATTTCTCATAGTAAGGAGGTAAAATAATATGGCCGTATTCCATTCGCCGGGCAAATTGTTCCCTGGTGAAACTTTCCCGGTGCCTTTTCATATATGCATCGAAGGCGGCCAGGAACCAGGGGATTTCCGGAAACCGGTTTTCGTGCTCCTGCATATAACGGAACAATTGTTCAAGCGCCTTATGCACAGCAGATCCGAATTCGGTGTTTTCATTTTTAGGTGAAGGGATGCGGATCAGGTTTCTGAAATAGAATTCCAGTGGGCATTTCAGGTAATTGTTCAGCGCGGTAACATTCATCTGGAATTTTTCCAGCACCCGGTTGATGAAATCCATTTCAACACGTTCCATTTCCGGCGGCGGCTCACCCTGTAAAAGTAGAAACTGAAACTCGCTTAGGTCTGCATTTGTTAATATGGGTTTTTCCAGGGGGAACTCAAAGTCTGCACGAAGTTCTTCGATGAATACGGATGGTTCTGCTTCCTTACCGTTTTTAAGGAACCGGTGATAAGAAATATACAGGTGGGTTTCCGCACGTGTCAGGGCGACATAAAAAAGCCTGCGTAATTCTTCATCGTCGTTGACAGTAGCAAGAAACAGGGTATCAGGGAAATGGAACCCTTTATTCCGGTTGCTCTTCTTCTCCCAATAATGGGAATTACATCCTGCAAAAAAAACATGGGTGAATTCCAGTCCCTTCGAACCATGCACGGTTAACAGGTTCACCGAATCCACACTGCCATTCACTTCAATTAAAGGAAGTTCAATGCCGTTGTCTTCCATCAGGTCGAGGTGCAGTACCAGTTTCTGCAGGTCCAGATCAGGCTGGCGGCGTGTTTCTTCCTTGATGAAGTCGAAAAAGGCTGTCAGCCGTTCCAGTATTTTTCTCTTTTCCGGATGCTGCATGGCAAATTGCAGAAGCCCTGTTTCGCGAAAAATATGTTCAAAAAGTGATTGGATCGTTTGGTTTGAAACGGCGCTGATCAGGGATTCCAGGGTATTTGCAGCAGCAGCGAGCCGGGGATTCAGTCCCTGGGAAAAAAGATCGCGCGGAGCACGTGTTGCCTTTTCGTTGAGCGCCTTTCGAAGAGAAATTTTCTCCTGCGCTGTTTCTGCAGCCAGGGTTGCGATTTCAATGGCCGGAATGCGGAACCATTCCGCGTGCAGGATTTCGAACAACATTTCATCACCGTTAAATGGAACTTCAAATTCATGAGCCGAAGCCAGATAACGAATCAGCAGAAGCAGCTGGCCGATTAACGGATCATTCAGCAGGTCAATATTTCGTTTACTGTAGACCGGTAGATTCTTAAGTTTGAAATAACTGAGCAGCTCTTCCCCGTACTTATTCTCTTTGTAAATGACCGCGATTTTTCCGGGTGGTGTATTTGCCGAGATCAGTGATTCCACCTGGTTTACAATATGGATCATTTCAGCCCTCTCCGTTTCATATTCCCGGATCAGGGGCTGCCGGTTGATATGTATGATCCGGGTATTGGCCGCAACCAGGTCTTTGGAAAGACCTTCAATTTTATTGATCAGCCGCTCCTTATTGTTTGAGATGAGGTGTTTGGACATGTCCAGGATCGGCTGGGTAGACCGGTAGTTTCGGGTCAGCACGATCGTGAGCAGGTCTTTTTTATAATTATGGGCGAATTCCTCCATATTAAATATGTTGGCACCCTGGAAGCGAAAGATGGACTGGTCATCATCACCTACTACAAATACATTGGGTTTATCCCAAAAACTGATCAGCAGTTTGACCAGTTTGTTTTGAGTGCCGCTGGTATCCTGGAATTCGTCAACGAGGATATACTGATATTTCTCCTGGTATCGCCGGAGCAGTTCTTCATTCTCTGAAAATGCCCGGATCACCCAATTGATCATATCATTATAATCATAGAGATTTTCCCGGTACATGAGCTGCTGAAAACGGTCGAATTCGTTGATCGCGGCACGCAATTTCTCCATATACTCAGTCTGTTCATCGAACTTAGTGCGGTTGAGGTCTCCCTTTTTGAAACCCTTTCCTGCCCTCTTATACAGGTATTCATCCCTGTTAGGAAGATCTGCCAGATATTCGTTGATCTTTCCTTCAATAAATGCCGCCGTCCACCCCTCCTGTTTCATGGTGCTGAACAGTGAACGCAGGTTTTTAATTTCGAAATATGCGTCGCCGCGATATCGCTTCAGGAGGTGGTTTTGGGGGAACTCATCTACCAGTTCCCTCAGCAGCTGAATCTGCCTGAGTTCGGAAACAGGATCCAGGCTGGTTTTCTCAAAATGGGAAAGATTATCCTGGATAATATCATTGCAAAACGCATGAAACGTGAAGATATTCACCTTGTAAGCCTCAGGACCAATAAAGGAGACCAGGCGCCGCCGCATGGTGACCGCACCCGCATCAGTAAATGTGAGACAAAGGATGTTACCCGGATCTGTATCCGTTTCCAGTAATATTTTACCAATGCGGGCACCGAGGATCTGTGTCTTTCCCGTTCCGGGCCCTGCAATAACCAGCACAGGCCCCTCAATCGTATCCACAGCGAGTTTCTGCTCCGGATTCAGGGCGGTGTATTGTTGATTGAAAAGTTCTTTTTGGTTCATAATCAGGCTTAAAAGTCTTTCAATTTTTGGAATTTTTCTTGAATGGGGAATATTATTCCTCCCGTTTTAACGTTATACCTCCGGTAAAATCCGATATAATCCGAATTATGAAGAACAACCAGTCGTTCAAAGTTTTCATTGTTGAAGACGATATGTGGTACGGCTCCATGCTGGAACATTATTTATCCCTGAATCCGGAATATGAAGTTAAACGATTTGAATCACCTGGTGATTTCTTCTCGCATCTCCATGAAGTTCCCGATGTGGTAACCCTTGATTATTCCCTGCCCGATAGTGATGGCACGGAAGTTTTAAGAAAGATCAAGGAATTCAATCCCGACATCCGCGTGATCATTATCTCCGGTCAGGAAGACGTAGCTACCGCCATCAATCTTTTGAAGAACGGCGCCTTCGATTACATCGTAAAAGATGACGATACCAAAGACCGGCTGTGGAACAGCATACTCCACCTTCGTGAGATCAGCAGCCTGAAACAGGAAGTGGAAAGCCTGAAAAAACAGGTGGGTCGTAAATATGACTTCTCCCAGATCATAGTAGGTAACAGCGAACCCATGGAAAAGGTTTTTGCGCTGATTGAAAAAGCATCCAAGACAAATATTACAGTAAGCATAACGGGTGAAACCGGATCCGGAAAGGAATTGGTCGCCAAAGCCATTCATTATAATTCAGACCGGCACACCCTGCCATTCGTAGCCGTGAACGTGGCGGCGATTCCCAAAGAACTTTTAGAGAGCGAGCTCTTCGGTCATGAAAAAGGATCTTTTACCGGAGCCGTAACCAGGAGAATCGGAAAATTTGAAGAAGCTGATAAAGGAACTTTGTTTCTTGATGAAATTGGAGAACTGGATATCAACCTCCAGGCGAAATTGTTGCGTGTATTGCAGGAAAGGGAGATCACAAGGATCGGCGCGAATAATGTGTTGCCGATTAATGTGCGCATCATCGTAGCAACGCATAAAAACTTACTCGAAGAAGTAAAAAATAAAACATTCCGCGAAGACCTTTATTATCGTCTGATCGGTTTGCCAATTATGTTGCCGCCCCTGCGCGAAAGAGGCAACGATATTGCGATCCTTGCGAAAAACTTTGTGGACGGGTTCTGCCGGGAGAATAAAATCAACCGCAAATCCATCAGTTCGGAAGCCCAGCAAAAACTGATCGCCTATCCATTTCCTGGTAACGTACGCGAGCTGAAATCCATTATGGAACTGGCGGTAGTGATGAGTGATGAAGAAACCATCCTGCCCGAGCACATCACACTGAATTCTTCCACCAGCATCAACGACCTGTTGAACAGGGAGACAACGCTGAAGGAATTTGAAAGCCAGATCATACAACATTATCTTGACAAGTATAATAAAGACGTTCTGCTGGTAGCCCGTAAACTGGATATCGGAAAGAGCACCATATACCGGATGATACAGAACGGCGAACTGAAGAGCAAGTAAAGGAAGTGTACACCGCCGTAGAAACCTAATCCAGAATGCAAGTCACTGCAACAGATAAAAAACTGTCGGGAAAAACCATATTGGTTGCAGAGGACGTTGAAATGAACCAACACCTCATCAGGCACATACTCGAATCCTGCGGTGCCCGGGTGGTGATCGCCCGCAACGGTACCGAAGCTGTTGAATTAGTTAAAAAACAAAGGTTTAATTGTGTAATCATGGACGTTCAGATGCCCGAGATGGACGGCATCCAGGCCACCATGCAAATCCGTAATCTTGAAGATCCCCTGTTATCCACCATACCTATTATCGCACTTACTGCCAACTGCCAGGAAGAAGACCTCCTGAAATATGAACAGGCAGGCATGGACGATTACCTCGCCAAACCCATTGTGGAAGCGCAGCTGATCGATGCGATCCTCAGCAATTCAGTAAATGGAACACATGAAAGCCCCGGTGCACCAGAACCTAATGATAATAAACTCTACGACCTCGCGATGATCCGTTCCGTCTCGGGAGGAGATGAAGCATTCATCAAAAAGATGATCCTATTATTTATTGAAACCGTTCCTCAGAATGTTCAGGAACTGGTAGATGCCACCAGTATGAAGAATTGGGAACAGGTGGCCAAGATGGCGCATAAATTAAAGTCCACCATCGACTCAATGGGTATCCGCAGCCTGCATGACCAAATCCGCAGGGTGGAGCTTCAGGCAAAAAAAGGAGAACACCTCGACCAGATGCCTGATATGGTAAAACATGTGGAGTCGGTCGTTTCTGCTTGTATTCATCAGCTTCGCGGTGAGGTTAACCGTTAACCGTTGACCGTTGACCGTTGACCGTTGACAGATCGCGTATCGTTTATCGATCTACGATTAACGATCTACGACTCTTATTCACATCTTTCCCAAACACGTCTCCAGTTTCCCATATTGGGAACTGCCTTCAAGATCAGTGATTTTTAATGATCTGAAAATGAATTAGTTATTTAGGCCAAAAATCCGGCATCCTTTTCGGAATACTCTGGCAATAACTTACAACCCATGCGATTACAAGCTTCTTCGGGCATATTCATAGTAGAGGACAACCTGCTCTACCAACAATTGATCGCCCGCGAACTGGAGGACTTTGGAGGTCCCCTGTATTTCTACACAACCGGCGAACACTGTATTGCCAATCTCTGTCGCCGTCCTTCCATCGTCGTGCTGGATTATAACCTGGACGGGGAGATCAATGGCTTGGAGGCACTGGAAGAAATCCGCAAATTCGATCCTTCCATTTTTGTGGTATTGTTTTCGAGCCAGAAAGAAGTATATAGCAACGAGAACCAACGGCGTTACGGTTCATTCGACTTCCTCGAAAAAAAGGAACAGTCATTTTCCCTGTTGAAAAGCCTGCTGAAAGCCAAGGTCACCGTGTGATTGTTGCCCCCTAAATCGACCTATCATTCCCCTTGATTCTTCAGAAATGTAAAATGTAACCACCACTCATTCAACACTCATTCACCACTCATTCGCCACTCACATCCTTTTTGTATACTTAAGATAAAGCGCAGTTTTGGCGCTTAACTCATAGCCTTGCGCCTTAAGCCTTACGCCTTACGCCTTAAGCCTAACCCGGAATCCTGGAGATATACTTTTCGATTTGCTTGATCTGGTCCACAATCTGTGGGGTAGTGGGTTTTAAATTCTTCGCCTTCCTGAAAAATTCCTTCGAGGCCCGGAATTCTCTTTTGGTCATCATGATGGAGCAGAGTTGCAGGTAAGCTGCTGCCTGGTTTTCCTTATCTGGAAGTCCCTTGCTGAGCGCCTGGCGGATGAGTCCTTCGGCTTTACGAATGTCGTTTTTCTGCATGGCCAGCATGCCCATTTGCAAAAGACTGGCTCCTTCCGCTTCCTTCATCGGCATGCCCAGGTCCAGACCCTTGCGCATGTTCACCTCGGCCCCGTCGAAATCCTGTTTCATCATGGCGATATTACCCTTGAGTGTATAATACACCGAGCGGATGGGTTTATAAAGCAGTCCGGGAAATTTAATGGTTGATAATACTTTTTCAGCTCCTTCCATATCGCCAGCTTCCATATGTTCCTGGATCAGCCGGAGCGGACCAAAAAAGAAATGACCGGCGATGAGCACCACACCAATCAGGTAGGGCAGGAAGGCTGGCCAGAAACTGCTGTATAAATTGGTAACGATACCGATAACAATCAGGGCGATGCCGATAGCTAAACGATATCTGATGATAATGCTGTAAAACTTCATAACCGCAAATTAGGGCTGCAAAGATAGGCAGGTTTAAGCGATTGGAAGGAAGGCAGATTTGTGGGTTCCTGCCTCAGAATTTATCATCATTCACTTCGATCCAGTATCCATCGGGATCCTGCAGATAAATCTGGTTCACCTGGTCGGGACGTACGGCAATTTTATTCGGTTCTCCTCCGAAATTACCATATTTGATTCCCAGTTTATCCAGGTGTTTCATAAAATCAGGCAGGGAAGAAACCGCAAAAGCCAGATGAA
This sequence comes from Puia sp., assembly GCA_041481385.1. GTDB lineage: Bacteria > Bacteroidota > Bacteroidia > Chitinophagales > Chitinophagaceae > Puia. The sequence goes on along the minus strand of JBGPBW010000054.1, from coordinate 12,350 downwards.
TATTTACATCGTGGGGAATATCTTCTTTAGCTCCGCTGACCACATGCAATTCGCTGTGTTCGCCCATTTTAAACCAGCTGTGTCGGTTGTCGTGAAAGGGTTCGGGTATGGGTTCCAGCATCATTACCTTGGCGTAAAATTCAGTGCCCCTGGTTAGGTCCGTCACATAAATAGTGGTATGATTAAAATGGGGTTTCTCCTGCGCATGGCTTTTCAAGGAAAGGCTGAGCATCATCAAACAAACAGCGAATCGTAATAAACTTTTCATTGACAGCGATTTGAAATATGAAGTTAAGACGAAAGCCATTCTTGTTACAGAAAATCTTACTTTTGCAACCTTCATTTGAAGCCGGTCCAGTAAGTCAGGAGTTGGCAAACAGTTCTTTTAAAAATTGGTCCCGTAGTTCAATGGATAGAATAGAAGTTTCCTAAACTTTTGATGCAGGTTCGATTCCTGCCGGGACTACAAAGTATTGATTAATTCTTCCTCTTCTCTAAGTGCAAAAGATCAGAATTAATTTCAAAATACTAACGGTCCGTTCAGTACTGTCTCGACCATTCTAAATTCAGTCTGATTATTTATCTTTCATATTCTTATCGAATTCACCGTTTTCATAAAGTCCTGTAATTCCTTTCACGATATTATTTTCAATGTTAAATGATAATCTGAAATCATCGATTCCCTCTAATTCAAACATATTATTATTAAGCGGTATCATTTTTATCTTCGGGTTGCCGCTGCGATGGTAGTATAGATTCCCATTATCGTAGTCGATTAACCGGGCTCCGTATTTTCCGGCATAGTAACGTAAGATGTTTTCGTCTACTTTAACAGGATGCAGTTTGGCTTTTAACGATTCTAAAGGCCATTCATATATACTTCTTTGGGAATCAGCACATTTTTTTTCTAAATTCTGGAGTGCCATTATTTGCGCAGTGAGCAGGGCTTCAGATGCAGCCACTTCTACATCTGGCTTCACACCTATACCTTCCCAATCTGTTTTAGTCACGGGGTTAATTCCTTTGCCGGTTGGGATAAAAATAATAAACCGCTCACCAGCTATTACATTACCTCCTGAATGAGCGCCGCCACCGGTTACCCCACCTACAATAGTAGCTCTTTTCAAATTTTTTAAGTCATAGGCAAATTCTTCCGCTGCGGAAAAAGTATTATTACTAGTCAGGATATAAACATCAATGTCAGGAATTCTTTTACCGGGTACAAACGAGAAAGTCCAGCTTTCAGAATATGTGTTAGCAGGTCTGTTATAAAATGTATTTAGATGTACAGGCTTTGTAGTAAACAGATAACTTGCAATCAGTTGAGTCATCGATGGGTTTCCGCCTCCATTATTTCTTAAATCTATGATTATAGCGCTGCTATTAGATAGCAAATTCATAGCAGCCACTGCTGTTTCTCCACCGTAACCCGCATCGGCAAAATTTTCAAGGTCAAGATATCCTACATTACCTGGTAATATTTCGACTTTCCTGAAGCCGAAATTATGCGATTGCATTTCCCGTAATTTTAATTTAATAGTCTCGTCATTTACCTTTTTGGGAGTGTTCAGTTCTTTAACGCGGTTTGGATTGAAGCTGACAACAAGATGTACATCATGACTGACAGATTGGAGATCTTCGGTTATTCTTTCGGCAAAAAGTGTCGGGTCTGTAATTTTAAAGTAGATTCCTCTGGACAAGTTTTCCGAAAGCAGGAGACTCATTTTTTTTGCATCGTCCGGGAATACATAATTCTCGTTCAATAACCTGCCAATAGAATCTATTACATCCTGCTGTTCAATTTTTGAAACAGGATCAGGTTGATTTTGGGCTTCAGCTAATAAATACCATGCTGAAAATAAAACTGATAATCCAAAAACTTTTAGTGATATCCTTCTCATAATATGACTGTTAGGAAATTAATTACAAGTCTTTGATCCGGTCGGCTAAGCGGGTCATCTATTGTAGAAATCGAAATATGTTTTTGCAACTTTTCAAAATTCAATGATTAACTTCATTTGCCCAATAAATGGATTCGAATTCCCCCCATTTGGGTACAGAAAAGATTATGGTTGGCTAATTTTATGAAGAATCTGTCTAACATAGGCCGCATTTTTTATGGTGTAGCCATAGCCGGGATCGGATTACCGACTATTTTTTATAGAGATTTTCCCTACATGTTATTTCCTACCCAGGATTTTTTGGCCTCCGGTCATGTGATACTCACATATATTTTGGGAACCCTGCTTATTTTGGTTGGAGTTTGTATTGTTTTAGAAAAGAAAATCAGACCGGTTTCTTTCCTTTTCGGATGCGCGCTTCTGTTGATCTTTTGTTTTTTATATATTCCATATATGTTTTCGGCCAATTCAAACTATATGCATTTAGGGGAATGGGAGAATGCAGAGAAAGAATTGGCATTGGCCGGTGGCGCTTTCGTTATTGCCGCCTGCTTCACGGAAAAAAATAAAAAATCTCCTGACTGGTTTTGGGGAAAGTTATTGTTCTTCGGAGCTATTTTATTTTCAATACCCATAATCAGTTTCGGTATTCTTCATTTCCTGCACACAAAGGAGGCATCAGCCCTGGTTCCTTCATGGATACCCGGCCCCATGTTCTGGACTTATTTGGCCGGTGTTGGATTGTTGGGTTCAGGTTTTGCGATTATTTTTAAAATCAGGCCCGGATTAATTGCAGCTCTTTTGGGGATGATGATTTTTATTTGGTTTATCATTCTCCACATCCCCAGAGTAATCGTTTCTCCCGTTGCTGATAGAGAGGGCGAAGTTACCAGCGCATTCCTGGCGCTTGCCTATAGTGGAATTGCTTTCGTTAGTGCCGGAGCTGCAAAAAAGATCGTCTAGTATAGAAACTTTGAGTTGCGCAGTTTTATTTCGCGGTTACGTCTCACTGAAATAATTTTTATCATAAGAGATGTTCTAAAATTTACGATTTGCCGTTAGCTGATCGTTTTACTACTCCGTTCTCAGGTTCTTTACAGGATTTGCGATCGCTGCTTTTATTGCCTGGAAACTGACGGTAAATATGGCGATCAACACAGCCAATAAGCCCGCTTCCAGAAATATCCACCAGCTTATTTCAATCCTGTATTCATAATTCTTCAGCCAGTCATGCATGATCCACCATGCTATGGGAAATGCAATAAGTGATGCAATGAGCACGAGCTTAATGAAGTCCTTCGACAACAAACCTGAGATCCTGGTCACACTTGCACCCAGCACTTTGCGGATGCCAATCTCTTTGGTTCTTCTTTCAGCTGTATATGCTGCAAGGCCAAATAAACCCAGACTGGAAATGATGATGGCCAGTGCCGAAAACACACTGGACAATTTGCTGACCAGCATTTCATCTGAAAACATGCCATTCAGCTGGTCGTCTACAAACCTGTATTCGAAAGGATAAGCTGGATTGTTTTTCTTCATTACGGCTTCAATTTTCGTCATTGCCCGCTCCAAATTAGTTTTTGGTTTTAAACGCAGGTACATGATATTTTCAAAACGAGGAGCAGTAGAGAAAAATATTACCGGATCAGGTTTTCCATACATATTCCCATACACATAATCATTCACCACACCTATTACGGTTACATGGAGCATCGTATCATTTTGGTCAAACAATATTTTTCCTATAGCGCTCCCCTTGCCCATAAGCTTTGCCAGGGATTCTGTAATGATCACATTTCCCCTGACTGAAGGATTATCATAATTTATTGTATCTGTCGACTCAAAATTTCTTCCCTCCAGAATTTTCATGCCCGAGGTGGAAAAAAATTCAGGACTTACACTTCGCCATGAAATCAAAATTTTGCCGGGAGTTTTGCCCTGCCAGATTATACCATCCGAATTATTTCCACTGTAAATTGTCTCATGATCTGCCAACGCAACATTTTCGACGTAACCTGTTTGGAAAAGGTCCTGCCTGATCACTTCAGCATGTTTGGCCATTTCGCCCTGTAAGCTTAACTCCATCAAACGATCTTTGTTGAATCCCAGGTTCCTGCTTCTGACATGTTCTATTTGTTGAAAAATAATTGCTGTGGCAATGATTAATATAATGGAAACCGTAAATTGAAGAACGACGAGTCCCTTCCTGATGAATGCAGCACTCCCCGTTTTTAACCTGATCCCTTTTAATACAAATACCGGATTGAAAGCGGATAAATAGAAAGACGGATAACTCCCGGCTATAAGTCCGCAAACAATAGTTATCGTGATGAGAGCGGATACATGCACGGGGTTATTTAATCCCAGGGAAAGTTCCTTCTGTACCAGTGTATTAAAAGCTGGTAAAATCAAGGTCATCAAAACGACAGCAGTTATCGCCGCAAGCATAGCCATGACAAGCGCTTCTCCAATAAACTGCAGCACCAGTATTTTTTTTCCCGCTCCCAATACTTTTCTGACCCCCACTTCCCTCGCACGCTTTTCGCTGCGCGCAGTTGCCAGGTTCATAAAATTGATACAGGCTATTAACAAAATGATCCAGGCAATAATCGTGAACAGGCGTATATAGTTAATAAAACCACCTCCGGTGGGTTTGCCGTTATCGAACTCACCATATAAATGCCAGTTGTTCATCCCGAATAAGAACACATGGCCGTTGGACGTCGGCGCTTTTTTCTGCACAAAATTGTATAGTTGTTTGTTGATATCAGCAACACGGGCTTCCGGTTTCAATTCCACATAGGTGCTCAAACAATTGTTTTCCCATACATAGGCCCAGGGGCTTTGCTGATACCAGATTTGAAAAGGAGCAACCCATTCGAATTGTAAAGAAGAATTTTGGGGTATATCTTTCAATACACCGGTAATTACATAATTCTGTTTATTATCGACACGTACCGTTCTGCCTACAATATTTTTCTCATTGCCGAAAAACTTCTTAGCCGTTTTTTCAGTAATTACCAGTGAGTAGAGTTGAGAAAAAGCATTTTTTGCACTACCCTGCACAAAGGGCAGCGTGAACATGCTGAACAATGAAGGCTCCGCATATTTACCCGTGGCATAAACAACATGATCACCAATGCCGAACAGAAGTGAGGTTTCATTTTCAGATGTACGGCAGGTATTTGCAATGCCGGGTATTTCTGCCTGTATAACGGGAGCCATTACACCCGGTGTTGACCAATGTGTAAATACGCCTGCATCCATGGGTGCATTGACGCGCGCAAAATATAGCCGGTCTTTTTTTATGTTGAAGTTGTCAGAATTCACTTCGTCCTCCACCCATAAAAAAATCAATCCCGCACAGGCAATTCCAATTGCCAGTCCGAATATGTTGAGAAAACTATAGGTCTTGTTCTTCCAGAGATTCCGAAAAGTCGTTTTGAAATAGCTTCTGAACATATAAAAACTTTATGTTGATTGCGTTAAACGCATTTTGATTCTTAGGACGCCAGATGCTCTTCGTTCAAGCCTTAACCATATTACCGGTATCCCAGCACTTGATTACGTAAAAATATGCCAGCAATTAGTAGTTTGACTATCAACTATTTATATTTAATAAAATACAAAACTGTGCGCTTGTGATATAATGACTGTTTCGTTTCGATACGGACGGGGTGCTGGAAAATCTCTTCGGGTCTTTCGTCTCGCAGCCCCGGCTATTTCTCTTTTTGTAACTTACATGAGTAACGTCATCAGCAAAAATGGGCACTCCCATAGAAACAGATATCATCGGGATGTTAAGGCATATGGTTATGTCATTAAAGCCTTTTGCAAAAACTCACGAGGTAAATCTGTCATTCCAATCAAAGCGCAGGGAAATAGTTCTTTCTTATAATCCGGAAGAAATATTACATGTCATTATTAAATTGATATGTCGGGTGGTAATATATACGCCACCCAAACAAACCCTCTCGCTTACCGCTTCATTGATTGAGGAACCGGAAAGAAAAATTCTTAAAATATGCATTCATATTTCAGGGATTAATTTATTCTGGATCAGTCAAATTACCCAGGATATCAAACATAGTATAACCGTGCAGTCCAAATCTGATGGCGGGACGACTTATTCTTTGGAATGGCCATTTATGAAGACGGTGCCTACCACTATGGAAACGAATGGGGTCGGCCAGCATTTCCATCAGAATCTCCCAAGTTTTTATTCAGAAATACGAAAACATCTCCAGTCATATTTTACAAAATCAGATAAACTACTCGCTGCGCTTGCTTCTCAGCACCCGAAAGATGCTGTTTTTCTTCAGAAGGTCAATTTTTTGATTCTTACCAATATTGATAAGGATGGATTTAATTCGAACAACCTCAGCAAGGCGCTGGGGATGAGTCGCACGCAACTTTACCGAAAACTGCATCCCATCATCCGACAGGCGCCTGGTATTTATATTCAGACCATGCGCATTCAAAAGGCGAAAGAATTGCTGGAAACTACGGATATGCGTATCGGTGAGGTTGCATTTAATACCGGTTTCCAGACTCCGAGTCATTTTACCCGGGTTTTTACTAAACATTACGGCGTGAGACCTTCCGTATTCTGCCGGAAGGCAAAAATGTAACAAACTGGCTAAAGATTGTATCAACCAGACTAACAAATGTGTGGTTCACGCTTATATCTTTATAAAAAAAAATCTATGGAACAGCTAAAAAAAAACAAGGAGTTTATCGCAGAATATTTCAGTTCACTCAGCGGGACTACAAAGAAACCATCCATGCTTAGTAAATATGTCAGCGATCCGGAACTTTCCCAGCATATTGAATTTTTTGAGGCCGTTTTCCCACTGTATGAGATCTATGCCGATGAAATGACTGCTGAAGGAAATCGTGTAGTTGTGCGCGCCAGATTCAGGGGCAAACATGAAGGAGATTTTAACGGGATCCCCCCGACTCATAAGCACGTGGAATTTTCATTCGCTATCGGGTATGAAATTGAAAATGGTAAAATCACCCATCACTGGCTCCTGGCCGACCAGATGTCGCTGATGGAACAACTGGGTGTTGCAGAAGCAGCGGCGGTTTGATTTAATTCATGCTATTACTCAGAGACAATCGCCATGTCGCGGTATATCGAGACATATCGTTCGATATAACTTTCATACTATTGTCACAGATTACAGGAAGCTCTAGGTTTGGAAAAATGACCTTACATGAAAAAGACCTGGCTCCTCTACCCGTTATTTTTTATTTTGTTAATCGTGCTTTTTCTAATCAGTTGTGCCTAGACTGATCCAAATTCGATTCTCAACAACCTTCCGGGCGGTCTGGGCGGTAATGACGGGACGCCTGCATATACAGATGTAGGGACGCCTGTAGGAGATCCGGTTACAAAAACAATCGGTGCTGGGTATTCGGCAACTGCGACAGTTAAGATTGTGCCCAGGTTTTAAACGTCAGTTTTTTCTGTGGATTAATGTTATCGCTTATGCAAGTTTTTTGTTTTGAGAATAATAAAGTATGGCAATATTAATCCTGTAGAAATACTAACTTTTCTTTATTCAGTGTCATGCTGTCGATAGGTGTTTCTTCCATCATGATCTGTACATCCATACCTTTCCATTTCCCGGAAAGTTTCAATTGATTGGTCAAAGGGTAGGAATAATGAAGTTCATCCCATTTTGACGTATCGGGGTTATCGTGAAGTCTGTAGATACGTTTCACACTGTCCTTATCAAAATCATAAAAGGCAGCACTATCCTTCATATTATATACTACTGCCCGTTTCCTGGTTACCAGGGCAAATTTTTTCCATCGCACCGTATCCGTCAAAACAGGTTGGAGGGTATCTTTTGCGATGAACCAGCTGACTCCATAAAGTTTTTGATGCTGTTTATTATAGATCTGCCGCTGATAAGCCTTAAAACCGCGTAAAATGGACACCAGAATCGTTCCACCAATCAACAAAATGCCAAACGCCAGGAAAAGATATCTTTTCCAGGTTTCTTTAAATGTCCATTTATTTTCAGCAAGGGATATGGTTCGGTTCCGGAAAAAAAATTGTATTAACGTATTGGCATAAGGAACCAATAGAAATAAAACACAAATAAGTGTAAGGGTCGAGTATAGTTTTACACTGATATTATAAAAAACATTTATTGCGATCACGTTACATAAAACGGAACACATGAATAGAGCGCCAAATACATAAGTGCGGCGAAAGACTAATAAGAGGCTTCCAATGATTTCACATGCGCCTGCAAATATTTCATAACCGGGAGAAGCCCCGACAAAATTCCAGGCGACGCTGAAAAGATCCTGCCCGCCAATAGGTTTTAAAAGTTCCGTTACATCAGGGTAGCCCATCTGTGTAGGTATGAGTTTGTCTATGCCATAACCCAACATGACTAATGCAGTCATGTAACGAATATAAATACCAAACCCATAATTCAGTTTCTGATAGTTGGGTTTACCCCGGTCAACAAAACTCCAGAAGGCAGATATAAATAAAAATAAAATCGCCGCTGTTACATAAAATACAACTCCATAATGATTATCGGCGGGCAGGTTTTCATGAATTGCAGGATTATACCCGGTATGATAGAAATGCCTATCCATCCAAAACAATGGCTTCTGCAAAGGATCATAGATCAGGGATACCTTGTCAAACTCATTAAAAGTTAAGAATATCAAAACGAGTTCATAATTGAGCAGAAAGAATCCCAGGAAGAGGAAGAGAAAGCGGAAGGCAAACTTTTGCCAGCTTTTCCATTGTGGTTCAGTATTTAGATCATACATGTTACAAAAATTTGTGATTCATAAGCAGGCGTTTACTGGGCTGCTCCCATTCTTGTTATTTATTTCCTTCGTATTGTTGAATCAGATGCAGGGTATGGGTTAAAGACGCTTTATCGTGCCAATCCAAATGGCCGGGTATAACATATTTTGGATTTCTGAAACTCTGCTGAATATTTTTAATGGTGACGGGCCAGGCTTTGATATTTGCGTCCGAGAGGTTACCCAAATCATTTGCCTCCGTGCTTTTCACAAGGCATCCGCCATAAAGGATTTTTTCCTTGTCAAACCAGATAACGATATTGTCTGGTGAATGGCCCTGGCCGCCATAGTAGGTCAGGAAAATATGCTGACCTATTGTAAAAATGGTGTCTTTTTGAATTAAAAACTCAGCCCTTTTTTCGTTTCTTATTTTGCTCATGCTGTCCGTTAGCGCTGAAGTGTAGGTCTTAATACCCATTCGCCTGTAAAATTCCAAACCAGCAGTTCTATCCTCATGAAAATGCGTTGAAATGCACAGAACAACTTCTTTGTTATGTTTAAATTTAATACTATCCAATAGGGGCTGAAACTGAGTACTGTCCCAGGGCGTGTCAAACAAGACAACCCCTTTTGTAGTGACCAGGTACATGCTGTTTGATGGAACCCGGTTGCCTTTAAAAGATCCATAAGTTGTATAAATGTAAAAGTCGCCTGTCAGATGAGATATGACCAGATTTTGGTCTGACGTCTGACTGGAAGCCCCCAACAACGAAAGCCAAACAACGAGCAGGGTTATAAATTTCTTCATCGTTTCCGGGAATAAACCTGATTTTATTAAAAGGTAATAAATCCTGAGAAATCAACCCATCCTTTGCTACAGATTGTCATGATTTATATTCGTTCATTTTTATAAAGCCGGAAATTTCAGGTAACATTTGCATAAGCAACTCCGGGTAAGTTTTTATACGCGCACTCATGTCTGGAAAACTACCTTACCGTTACCGGGTACTTATTTTGTTGTTCTTCCTGATATTCATTACTTATCTGGACAGGGTAAGTATTTCTTTGGTGGGCGTAAGAATAAAATCCGCGTTTCATTTAAACAACGAACAATTTGGCCTGGTGTTGGGAGCTTTTGCACTGGCCTACGCATTATTTGAAATTCCATCAGGAATTTTGGCAGATCGGTTGGGCCAACGGGCGGTGTTTATCCGCATCGTCCTTTGCTGGTCATTCTTTACTGCACTGACTGGGGTGGCTACGGGTCTGATTTCACTTATGTCAATTCGTTTTTTATTTGGGATGGGGGAATCAGGCGCCTACCCTACGAGTTCAAGCACGATTGCCCGATGGTTTCCGATGAGCGAAACCGGCAGGGGGATGTCTGTAATATTCTTAGGCCAGAATGCAGGAGCAGCCTTCGCTCCTTTATTGGTCGTCCCGCTGGCAATATATTTTGGATGGCGGGCTCCCTTCTTTGTGAATGGTTTTATAGGTTTGTTATGGGTGCTCATGTGCTGGTTGTGGTTTAGAAATGAGCCTTCTGAAATGAAAAGGATATCAGTGGAGGAAATCAGTTTGATAGAAGAAAAACGGCGCTTCCTGGTGCATAATGAATCATTTCCATGGAAAATTGTACTGAGAAACCGAAGAATCTGGGCGATGATGACAGGTTTTTTCTGCGCCAACTGGGGGCTTTATTTTTTTGTAGCCTGGATGCCGGTTTACCTTCAGCAAGGCAGGCATTTATCTGAAAACAACATGAAACTGGCTACTTCCTATCTATTTATATTCGGAATGGCGGGTGCCCTGCTTTCAGGTATATTAAATGACTGGCTGGTGAAAAGAAAAGGACTGGCTTTCGGAAGACGTATCATTGGCATGACGGCACTTGTAATGGCAGGATTATTTCTGATTTCCACCGCGACCAGTCCTGGCAATTATGTCGCCATCCTATGCCTTTGGATCAGCCATTTTTGCTATTCATTCTTTCCCATAACGGCTTTTTCTACCTGTGTGGACATAGGCGGGTCCAAAGCCGGCACCATGGGAGGAATGATGAATTTCGCCGGGCAAATCGGAGCCTTTAGTCTTTCTCTGGCTTTCGGAAAAATTGCGGATGTTGCACTTAATTACAACACACCTGTATTGCTCATTGCAGGCATAATGATCACAGGAGGATTAGCCTGGCTGACCATTGATCCCACAAAAAAAATAGAATGTTTCAGAGCCGATTACCGGGGTAAAGGGGTATAATTATTTTTTAACCATGGATATCCATCCGGAATCATAACTTTCAAAAGGATCTTTTGGTCCCGTTCTTTCGAATTGAATTTTAGGCATAATAGCTCTTTCTGCATTTTTAAATCCGCAAGCTTCAGTCAAAGCCATAAAATAATCCGGGTCATATCATTAGCTTTATGGAAAGGAAAGCTAATTGAAAAACCTTATCGACAATAAAGATTATGGAGGCATCCGGCGGGCGCTGGCCAATAATCCGGATCTCGCCAATCAGGGCATTCCGTATGATGAAGTGAATACGACGAAAGCTCATCCGCTCCACAGGATTTGTGATGGGGTATTTACAAAAAAATATTCGGACGAGGAGGCTGTTACCATGGCAAAGATATTTTTGACGTCTGGTGCAAACATCGACGGTAATAAGTTCGTCGAAAAACAGGATACTCCGCTTATCGCTGCGGCCAGCCTCAACGCGGATCAGGTCGCCATTTATTATATGGAGAATGGCGCCAATATTCATCATGCAGGATGTCATGGAGGCACTGCATTACATTGGGCAGCCTGGTGCGGAAGAGATAAATTGGTTAGCAGACTTATAGAACAAGGGGCAGAAATCAATAAGAAATGTGTCGACTTTAAAGCTACACCACTATTCTGGGCAGTTCATGGATTGAAGAGTGGAAATAATAATATGGGCAACCATCTGGCATGCATCAAAATATTGGTTCAAACCGGAGCGGATAAAAATATTCCAAATGCCGATGGAAAAACGGTTTTTGATTTACTTCGTGAGGATGATTTGGAATTAAGAGAACTACTGAACAGTTAAGTCGCACGACTTTAAAATTTAATGAATAACCAATATTAATTACATTCATTTGTTGAATGCAATGCATGAAACCATCTGTGTGGTATAATCTGTTCAAATGAAATACACGGGATCGCTGGTATTCATCTTATGCTGTATTGCAGGTAATACCGAAGCACAATGCCTTGAACAGTATCACTGGGCAAAATGAGGAAATTTTAACGGGAGCAGTGCTACAGGCACCATAGTAATTGGCCAGGATATTAAACGGGTATAGTTTACTTGGATATCACCTGACTATTTATAACAGATGGGGTCAAAAAGTTTTCGAAACAAACGAATATAGTAAGGGTTGGGACGGGAGAATTAACGGAGTTGAACAGGATCAGGGAGTCTATGTCTGGCTTTGTGAGTACAGCAAAAATGGAGTTCATAAAGAACACAAAGGAATAGTTACACTATTGCGTTGAAATACCTGTTATATGAGCAATGCAAAAAAAGGTATCGGCTATATAATTTTGTTAGCTCCTCTTATTTTTGTTTGTCATTTTTCAGAAGAAGCACCGGGCTTTGTTTCCTGGTTTAATCAACATGTTAGGAGGGGTATTAATTCC
>JBGPBW010000053.1:0-23236 GCA_041481385.1 Puia sp. | reverse complement strand
TTCCCTGGTGTAGTTCGGTAGTTTACCATCTCCGATCATGAATCCATAGCCGCCAATATTCAGGAAATCCCGATGACCTGAGGAAATGCCATTGGTTACCACTGCCAACCCGATATTGTCAGCCTTTCTGCCTTTTCCGATACCATAATACCGATAACCAAGACTGATACTATTGTCGATCTCCGCAAAAGCCCAGGTAGCTGTTTTTCCATCATTCCAGCCCAAACGGAAAAACCATTCGAGATGATCACTGAGTGACTGATTCACACTGATACCCGCACCATATTTTTTGCCACCATACTGGGTACCATGAATAACATCCAGTGAAGTGTCCGTACCATTCAGATCTTCATCAATCACCGTCTGATATGCGGGGGCCTTAGAGGTGTTGAAATAGAGCAGTAGTCTTGCTGAACCGGGTAAACCACGCCACAAATAATTCCTTTCCACCTCAAAGGTTTCACTGTTTGTTTTCAGCCAGTCAAAATTCAGGGTCGGACCATTTGCATAAGTCGGCATTAATGCTGTCCCGGCGCGTAGAACCCAGCCGGGCGTATAGTATTCCACGATGATGCCACCGGTATATCCCCTCGTGTTCGCTGCATAGTCGTAAGCCCCATTATTCATCAGCGACCAATTCATAAAATCGGAACGGGGGTCGTGGCTCACCGCATTCTGGTCAAAAAAATCGGCTATCCCGAATTTGCCTAAATTAAAAGTCAGCCTCTTGCGGGAAACGATTTCCCGGATTTGATTAATGCCGTCGTCCAGGGTATCAAAATGTTCCTTGTCCAGCATCACTTGCTGTTTAATGAATAAACGTGCTACATATACTACGGTTTGATCGGCTCCGATCCTAAAAGTTTCTCCATTTGGAAATCCTGCAATTCCGAGTGTACTGCTGAGTCCCTGTCCGCCTGCCATTTCAGGGTTAAAATAAACAGATCCGCCGCTCCATAGTCTTCTGCCGAAAAATGCAGTAGTCGTTACTGAAAAGGCGGGATCCGTCTTCGGAAGAAAACTATTCTGACCGATATAGGGAGAGGGAAATACCGGATTATATTGGATAATTCCGGTAAACTGGAAATGGAAATTCCATGCCGAATCCTTGAGCAGTGCATCCTGCGCATCGGCCTGAAAACCTAAAACCTGCAGTAAAATGAATACCGGGTAAAGACGAAAAATGAATTTCATTATTTTAAAAACTGCGCAAAAATAGTGGATTAAGAATTCGTTCCACAATTTTAGAGTCTCCGGGCTTTTATCATTCTGTTATTTCCTGAAAAATCTTTTCTTAAAATAAGTTCAAAGCCATTAGCTCCAAACCATGCCATTATTTCTTTTGCATGGTCGTGGTGGATTTCAAGGAATATTGAGCCTCCCGGTATTAGTTTTAACACGGCTATTTCAGCAATAATTTTATAAAAGACTATGGGGTCTGCATCGGGAACAAATAACGCAACCGAAGGTTCAAAGTCCCTGACGTGAATGTCGAGAGACGATTTTAATTTTTCGGGTATATATGGGGGGTTACTTACAATAATGTCCGTTAACGGTAAAAGGTCCCATTGTGCCCTGTCGCGGATATCGCATAAAATAAATTCAACTTCTGCGTCATGGAATTTGCTATTCTTTTTTGCAATGTCCAGGGCGGCTTCACTGATATCCAGCGCCAAAACATGGAAATCCGGGCGTTTTCTTTTTATGTAAACAGGAATACAACCACTCCCGGTACCGATGTCCAGTACAGTCGCCACTTCGCGGGATTCACTTTCGTCTTTGATCAACCAGTCCGCCAGCTCCTCCGTTTCCGGACGTGGTATCAACACCCTTTCGTCTACGTAAAAAGGCAGGCCACCAAACCAGGCTTCCTGCAATATATATTGTACAGGTTTTTGCCTTAAAAGGTCTTTCAGGTATTGATTGAAAAGATCATCCTGCTGAGGCGTAAAATGATCCGGCTTATGCAAGAGGCGTTCACTTTTCGACATACCGGTCAGGTGCTCCATGACCATAGAACTGATGGAAGCAGCTTCCCGCTCATCATATATTCCGGTAAGTGACGCAATCAGTAAACGGTTCGCTGAATCGATTGTCATGGTGACAAACTTACAATGTTTTAAATTGCAGCCTATGACCCTCCCTTCACCTCAATTTTCAGTAATTAAAGATGAGGCATCACATGAAATTTTCATGCAAAGATGTTTACAACTGGCCGGGCTTGGCGCCGGCTATACGGCACCGAACCCAATGGTTGGAGCAGTGCTGGTTCACGAAGGCAGGATCATCGGGGAAGGATATCATCAGCAATACGGTGAAGCGCATGCGGAAGTAAACTGCCTGAAATCGGTTCCACCTGATGACAGAGCGCTGATCCCTGCTTCCACTTTGTTTGTATCCCTGGAACCCTGCAGTCATTTTGGAAAAACGCCACCTTGTGCGGACCTGATATTACGGGAACGGATCCCTCGTGTTGTCGTTGGATGTCGTGATCCATTTCCGATGGTAGCGGGAAAAGGAATAGAGAAATTACTGGCCGGTGGCGTCCAGGTAACTTATCCTTTCCTCGAAAATCAGGCCCTGCAAAAAAACAGGCGTTTTATAACCTTTCATCAACAGAAGCGGCCCTATATTATTTTGAAATGGGCGGAATCGGCGAATCACAAAATTGCACATGACGGAGTCGGACATTTTCGCATTTCGAATGAATGGTCGAACCGCCTGGTCCATAAATGGCGTGCGGAAGAAGCGGGAATTCTGGTTGGAACCAACACGGCACTCCTGGACAACCCCCAATTGTCCGCGCGGTTATGGCCAGGAAAAAATCCAGTGCGCATCGTGTTGGATCAAAACCTGAGGCTTCCTCAAAACCTGAAATTATTCGACGGCTCTGTTAATACTGTAATTCTTAATGGGCAAAAAGATTTGCAAAAAACGAATCTTGTCTTTAAAAAAATGCCGGAGGGAAAACATGTGCCCGAATCGATACTTGCCAGCTTATATGAGTTTAACATTTTGAGTGTACTGGTGGAGGGCGGCCGGGCACTCCTGCAATCTTTTATCAGCGCCGGAACCTGGGATGAAATGCGGATCATTACCAATGAAGAAATGATTATACCTGCGGGTCTTTCTTCCCCTGAAATTAAAGATGCAAAATTTATAAGATCTGAATCCTTCGGATCAGACACAATACGTTACTACAAAAATGATTAATCATTAATAATTAATCCTAATGCACAACCATTAATAAATAATAATTTATAAATAATAATTGATTCTGAATTTTTCCGCAACGACCAGCTCTTTTGATCCATTCCGGTAGTTGTAAAAACCTTCGCCGGATTTCACACCTAAATTCCCTGCCGCTACCATGTTAACCAGCAATACAGCGGGTGCGTATTTAGGCTGACCAAATCCTTCCTGCAGCACTTTTAAAATCGCAAGGCAAATATCCAGGCCAATGAAATCCGCCAGCTGTAAGGGTCCCATAGGATGAGCCATACCAAGTTTCATTATGGAGTCAATGCTTTCTACGGAAGCAATACCTTCCTGCAAGCTGAGGATCGCTTCATTGATCATCGGCATTAATATGCGATTAGCGATAAAACCCGGATAATCCTGCACGAGACAGGGTGTTTTGCCCAACTGCCGGGCCAGACCCATGATCGTATCCGTTACAACCTGTTCTGTTGAATACCCATTGATCACTTCTACCAGCTTCATCAGGGGCACCGGGTTAATAAAATGCATACCGATAACCCGCGACGGGCGTTTGGTTGAAGACGCAATCCGCGTTATGGAAATGGATGAGGTATTACTGGCCAGAATTGCGTCTGGTTGTGCATGTTGGTCCAACTCCCGAAAAATCTGAAGTTTTATATTTTCATTTTCTGTAGCAGCTTCAATTATCAGACCCGCATCACGAACGCCTTCGGGAAGCTGGGAACTCAGCTGAATCCGGTTGAGAATATTTATTTTGTCGTCTGATGTCAGCAGGTTTTTTTGTATTTGTCTGTCCAGATTTTTTGAAATGGTCGCCAGGCCTTTTTCCAGCTGACCGGAATGCAGATCAACAAGATTTACTGTAAACCCGTGCAACGCGAACAAGTGGGCGATACCATTCCCCATGGTACCTGCTCCAATGACTGCGATTTTAAACATGGAATAACATTTTCAGGCAAGGATACGAAGCTTCTGTGAAGTTTTTACCCTTATCTTGCAGCTCCTATGTATCCGAATTTATATTACGCAGTAAAGGATTTATTTAACGTAGATTCCAAGTACCTCTATTTCCTGCATTTTATTAACTCTTTTGGTTTTTTTGTAGCCCTTTCCTTTATCGGTGCAGCCATAGTTCTTACTGCTGAATTAAAACGAAAAGAAAGACAGGGCTTTCTTGAAGCGGAAGAAGAAACGATCACGGTTGGAAAGATTGCCAGTCCTGCAGAATTACTTACCAATTTTATCCTGGGATTTGTGATTGGATATAAAATAATCGGCCTGTTCACGTCAGATTCATCCTTATCCAGGAATCCTGCCGACTTTATCTTTTCATCTTCGGGAAATGGATGGGCCGGATTAGCGCTGGGTCTGCTCTTTGCGGGATTAAAATGGCGGGAAAAATTCAAGCAGAAACTGGCTCAGCCGGAGGAAAGAAAAATTCGTATCTGGCCTCATGACAGGGTAGGGGATATTATAATACTTGGCGCAATATTCGGCTTTCTTGGAGCGAAAATATTTAACAGCCTGGAAACCTGGGATGATTTTATCCGCAATCCTGTTGAATCGCTGATTTCTTTCAGCGGACTCACCTTTTACGGAGGGTTAATTGTTGCCGCCTTATCCATTTGGTATTTTGCACGCAAGCATAAAATCGGTTTCTGGTATCTGAATGATGCTGCAGCACCTGCGCTTATGCTGGCTTATGGAACGGGGAGAATCGGATGTCAGGTTTCCGGGGATGGCGACTGGGGTATTATGAACAGTGCTTATACAGTAGGGGCCGATTTAAAATCTGTTCCGGGCTCGGCAGCCGCATTTCAAACGGCTCTTTCAAAAAACAGTGACTTTTATATAGGTCAGTTTGGTTCACTGGCCAATGCGCAACACCTTTCGATACAGGGTCCATCCTTCCTTCCCAACTGGCTTTTCGGTTATGCTTATCCGCATAATGTAATTGGTGAGGGAATAAAGATTCCGGGATGCTCCGGTCAATACTGCAGCTACCTTCCCATACCCGTCTTCCCCACGGCGTTTTATGAGACGATCATATGCGTAGGATTGTTTTTCCTGCTTTGGTCAGTCCGAAAGAAATTTCGGGTTCCGGGTACTTTGTTCGCGTTTTACCTGATGATCAACGGCATAGAACGGTTTTTTATTGAAAAAATCCGTGTAAACACCCGCTATTCCATTCTTGGATTTCATCCTACCCAGGCCGAAATTATTTCCACCCTGCTTATTTTCGGAGGCGGATTTCTCTATTATTTTCTCAAGAAACGGGCATCTTCTGCCCCGGAACCCAACAGTCCAAGCTCCTCTATATCCAACACATGACCACTGATCAGCCATAACCGGCATTCATCCCAAACACGTTTTGGTTCTGAAACATCTCAAGCCGGGTTGCGTCTCATTTTTCCGGGCGAACATTCCATTTATCAATAAAATCTACCTTCTAACACAATACCATGTTCTATGTTATACTAAGTACCAACCTTTGACCTGTAACTACAGAACAACAGTACCAACTAAACTACAGCTCATGAAAATCTTTACATTTATATGTTGTCTGGCTTTTTCAGGTATTACACAAGCGCAGACCGTGGTTATCAATGGATCCGTAAAGGATGAAAATAACAACCCGTTGGAATCCGCCAGTGTATCCCTGTTCAGGGTTAAAGACTCAACAGCTTATAAAAATGAAGTCAGTGATAAAAACGGCAAATACGTTTTTGCAGCTGTTCCTGCAGGAAATTGGTATATACGGGTTTCGGCGATCGGGTTTAGCTCCATAACCAGTACCGAGTTCTCTACCTCGTTAAAAACAATCGAACAGCCAGCGTTCGTGCTGAAAAAGCAGAGTACTGAGCTGCAAACAGTGGCTGTAGTCGTAAAGAAACCGTTTATAGAGCAGAAATCGGACAGGATCCTTGTGAATGTAGATGCTTCTCCCGCCAACTCCGGGACATCTGTAATGGATGTACTGGAAAAATCGCCTGGCGTATCAGTGGACAAAGACGGTAATATCAGTCTCAAAGGAAAACAGGGAGTAACCATCATGATCGACAACCGGCCAACCTATATGTCGGGAGCCCAGCTGGCCATTTATCTGAAAAGCCTTCCTTCATCATCCATCGACCAGCTGGAGATCATGAGTAATCCTTCAGCAAAATATGACGCTGCCGGAAACTCAGGTATTATCAATATCAAAACAAAGAAAAATAAAGCCCGGGGATTTAACGGATCCCTCACGACCACATATACACAGGGAGTTTATGCGAAACCAGGAGCCAGCCTGAACCTAAACTACCGGGTGAATAAGGTGAACATATTTTTTAACGGAGGATATACCTATTGGCAGGGTTTTCAAAACCTCGATATTAACCGGAACTACCTGGATCTGGGTGGCAAGCAGATCAATTCCATATTCACCCAGAATACACATATGAAATTCCTCTCACCAGAGACAAATCTCAAACTGGGCATGGATTATTTCCTGAATAGTAAAACCACATTTGGAATTGTACTCAGCGGTTACCGGAACAATGAAACCGATGTTTCCCAGAGTTATATTACTTTGAAAGACGGGAGCAATCAGACAGACTCCCTCGTGCAGTCGTTCGGAAATATTCACGGGATATGGACTAACGGCACTGTAAATCTGAATTTCAGAAGACAGATTGACTCCAACGGCCGGGAACTTACGGCGGATGCAGACTATATCTATTATAAGTCATCCAGTAACCAGATGTTCCAAAACTACACATACAATCCGGACATGCAACTCCTCAATTCCAATACCCTCAGTGGTGATCTGCCTTCCACGATCAATATCTATAGTGTGAAGACAGATTATACCCATCCACTACAAAAGGATCTCAAACTGGAAGCGGGTTTGAAAACCAGTTTTATTTCCACGGACAATAAGGCGAATTATTATGATATGCAGGGCTCCGATTATATACCGGATACAACGAAGACCAATTATTTTGTGTACCATGAAAACATCAATGCGGCTTATATCAACCTGACTAAGAAATATAAAAAATGGAATTTCCAGGCCGGATTACGCATTGAGAATACCAACTATTCAGGACATCAATATGGAAATATATATACAGTGAATAATAACGATTCTTCGTTTACCAGGTCTTATGTGAACGCGTTTCCGACTGCGTATATCAGCTATGAATTGAATGATAAAAATACATTCAATTTAAATTTCGGACGTCGTATCGACCGGCCGGATTATGGCGACCTGAATCCTTTTTTATTTTTCCTGGATGAATACACTTACCAGGCTGGGAATCCTTATCTCCAGCCGCAATACACAACTAATATTGAACTTTCCCACACATATCATAATGAATTGACAACGACATTAAACTACAGTAATACGGTGAATTTCTTTGCTGAAACCTTTCAGCAGGAAGGACATGCCACCATCGTTCGCCGTGGAAATATCGGAAGAAGACAGAATGCCGGAATAGCTATGAGCCTGAATATGCCCCTAACCAAATGGTGGAATACTACTTTATATGTAAATGTGAATTATAATCATTTCACGGGAGAACTTTATGGAGAAATGTTGAATGTGGATGCGGTCACCGGCATGGGTAATATGACAAATATGTTCAAGTTCGGGAAGGGCTGGAGTGGGGAATTGTCCGGATGGTATAGGACGAGTGGAATTGAAGGACAAATTGTGATCCAGCCCATGGGGCAAATGACATCTGCAATTGCCAAACAGATCCTGAAAGAAAAAGGCAGTCTTAAATTAGGTCTGCGGGATATGTTTTATACGCAACAGGCAAAGGGAACCATCGATTTCCAGCAAACGCAGGCTAGTTTTCACAATTCCAGAGACAGCCGTCAGATGAGCCTGACCTTTATGTACCGTTTTGGCAAAGTGGTAAAAAATGCCCAGACAAACCGCCATGCCGGAGGCGCTGACGATGAATCGAGTCGTTTAAAGAAGGGCGGAAATAATTAATCCGATTATACCATAATAAAAGCCTGTTTAAACCCTGAACAGGCTTTTTTATTTTTTACTTTTGTATTCTTAAAAAATGATTATGCCTTCTTTCGATATTGTAAGTAAAATCGATGCCCAGACACTGGATAATGCCGTGAACGTTACAAAGAAAGAGATTCAGAACCGGTTTGACTTCAAGGATTCTCCTGTTACCATTGAGCTGAATAAAAAAGATATGAAAATCGACCTCGAGGCAGCGAGTGATATGAAAATCAAACAAATCACAGATGTTCTCATCAGCCGGTCAATCAAACAGGGTATCGATCCTTTAGCTTATGATATGTCGAAAGAATCTTATCCCAGCGGAAAAGTCACCAAAAAAGAAGTGCCTGTCCGTAATGGATTAAAGATGGACGATGCCAAGAAGGTCGTCAAAATGATCAAAGATTCGGGTATGAAAGTACAGGCTGCTATTATGGACGACCTGGTTCGTGTAACCGGCAAAAAACTTGATGACCTCCAGGCAGTTATGCAGTTATGCAGAACCGCGGGGCTGGGTGTACCGCTGCAGTTCGATAATATGCGGTCCTGATCAATTGTCAATTGTCAATTGTTAATTTGGTGGGACCAGATCAGGTCGCATGTAGTAAGGCAGTCACCTCCGAGAATTGACAATTAACCATTAACAATTGACAATTAATAGATTTAGGTTCCATCCCTTTGGAAATTAAGTGTTATTCCCTTAATTTTGCGCTCCCTTTCGTGCCGGGAATCTAACAAGAGCACGGCTAAAATTATTATTATGAAACAGAATCTGCATCCCGAAAGTTATCGCCTGGTTGTATTCCGGGATATGAGTAATGGCACCAGTTTTTTAACACGTTCGGCCGCCAATTCCCGCGAAACCATTAAATGGGAAGATGGAAAGGAATACCCGTTAATCAAACTTGAAATTTCAAATACTTCTCATCCATTTTTCACCGGTAAAAATGTATTGGTAGATACTGCGGGTCGTATTGACAAATTCAAGAGACGCTACGAGAAAAAATCCTGATAAATTATATAAGTATTTCTATATCCCTCCCCGTAAGCGGAGGGATTTTTTTTTGAACGTTTTTTAGGTTTAGTTTTAGGCAATGAACGACCTTTCGCTGGTCAGCGGTCCCTTTACGGATGATTTATTCCCATTTTCCCTGACCCGGTCTGTGGCAGATATCCGTTGTGGTATATTAACCATCAGGGAGAAATGGTACAACTATTATGAGAAGAACCCATCCCTGGCGGGCATGTCATTACCTGCTAATATTTTACCCCGGCAGGAACTCCTGGATTCAATTTTGCAAAATGGTCCGTCGGTATTATTGGACTGGCCGCGAAAAATCAATCATTGTCTGGATATACTCCGTCTGAATGGGGAAGAAATCATACATGACTTTGCATACATCCGGTCGGTTCGGCGGTCCGAATCTGTATCTGAAACGAATCAGGTGACCGGTTCAGACATATTCCTGGAAAAGGGTGCTGTCGTTGAACACTGTTTTTTGAACGCCAGCGAAGGACCGATTTATATCGGTCGGAACGCACTGGTCATGGAAGGGTCCATGATTCGGGGACCCTTTGCCCTGGGTGAAAACGGTGTGGTTAAAATGGGATCAAAAATTTATGGAGCAACTTCCGCCGGACCCTGCTGCATGCTGGGTGGCGAAATTAAAAATTCGGTTATTTTAGGATATTCCAATAAAGCGCATGATGGATACCTGGGTGATTCTGTTATCGGGGAATGGTGTAATCTGGGAGCCGGAACCTCCAATTCGAATATGAAAAACAGCGGGGGAGAAGTCAGGTATTGGAATCCGTTGAAAAAAGTATTTGTGAAAGCAGGGCAGAAATTTGGAATCCTTTTGGGTGACTATTCCAGGTCGGCTATCCAAACCAGTTTTAATACCGGTACGATTACGGGCGTTTCCTGTCATGTATTTGGAATCGGACCCACGCCGCCTTATCTTCCTTCATTTAGCTGGGGATACCAGGGGGAACCCTATGCCTTCGAAAAAGCCTTGCAGCATATCGAAAAGTGGAAAAAATTTAAAGACCATCAGCTCGGACCGGAGGAAATAAGAGAACTGAAAAATATTTTTGATCAACAAAACCAAAATACATGAGAAGACAAATTGCAGCAGCAAACTGGAAAATGAATCTGACCACCCAGCAGGGAGCCACCTTATTGCAAACCATTGTAACGACCCCGATTTCATTGCATGAATATCAGTTTGCCGTTTTTGCAGTCCCGTTTCCATACCTGGAAATGGCGATCGATACCGTTCAGCATAAGAGAAATTTCACTGTAGCGGCTCAAAACTGCTTTAATAAAAAATCAGGAGCTTATACCGGAGAAGTTTCGGCAGAAATGTTGAGATCCATTGAAGTGGGTTATTGCCTGGTGGGCCACAGTGAGCGCCGGGAGTATTTTGGAGAAAGTAACCAGGTGCTGGCTGAAAAAGTGGACATATGTTTATTGTATGGGATTACACCCATTTTCTGCTGTGGAGAAGCACTCCAAACCCGTGAGGATAACAAGCAAAATACATTTGTTGAAAATCAACTCAGGGAATCTCTTTTCCACCTAAGCCCCGAAGCCCTACAAAAGATTGTCATAGCTTATGAACCCATATGGGCCATTGGCACCGGAAAAACAGCGAGTACTGAACAAGCCCAGGAAATGCATGCGTTTATTCGTTCTGTATTGAAAGAACAATATGGCGAAGCCCTCGCTGAGGACATTTCCATTTTATATGGCGGCAGCGTGAAAGCTAATAATGCGCTGGAATTATTTGCTTCAAAGGATGTGGACGGAGGGTTGGTCGGAGGAGCCTCATTAGTTGCAGCAGAGTTTATTGAAATTATCAAAGCATTAAAATAATTTGAAAAAAAATACCGAACTCATTGCCCACCATCTGCTCTGGCGGAGTATGTATTTTTTTTCCGTACTGCTGATCAACATCGGGATCGCCCGTTTTTTTGCTGCAGGTCAGAGCGGACAGATTTTTTATATTGTCAATAATCTTTCATTTATTCTTTTACTCGTAAGCCTGAGCCTGGAATCAGGTACTGCATATTTCATTGCTTCGGGCAAAATGGAATCAGTTCCCCTGGCCCGATTTTGCCTTTTCTGGACGGCAGGTGCATCGCTGGTCGCCCTTGGCCTATGGTGGCTTATTATAACTTTCCTGCATGTACAAGGATTCAACCGCGGAAATTTTTTATTGCCCGGTTTCCTTTTTATTGCCGGTGTATTACTGACTACCTATTTCACTGCCATTTTTTACGCCCGGAAAGAATTCGGGATACCGAATATGATTCTTTGCATGGTAAATGGTCTCCTGATTCTTCTATTGATTTTTGAAAGAAATAATAATTCCATAAAAATTCATTTCTTAGAAATATATTTTTCTGCTTTTTTTCTGCAAGGCCTTATTCTCGGAATATTCTTCTTTCTTAGGCGAAACGGACACGGTAAATCTTTTCTTCCCACAGCAACAGATTTGAAAAAAGTATTCAGGTATTCACTGATCGCCCTTCTCGCGAATGGTCTGTACTTTCTGGTTAACCGGGCAGATTACTGGTTTGTGCAATATTATTGCACCGAAACCGACCTGGGTAACTATATCCAGGCTGCCAAGCTTGGTCAGATGTTGCTTATCGTTCCCTCTATACTCGGATCAACCCTTTTCCCCATATTTTCCTCCGTTGAAAGAACTGGCAATATTTCAGAATTAACTTCAGTAATGCGTATTCTCCTTTGGATGAATACAATGATCTGCATTGTGATCATTGGTTTTGGATGGTATTTGTTTCCACTGATTTTTGGTCCCTCTTTCAATAGCCTGTATATACTTTTTGTTTTATTGATTCCGGGCATTTTGTCCTTTACTTTGAATTACCCCTTAGCCGCCTGGTTTTCCGCTGGCAACCGGATGGTAATAAATATTCGGGGAACAGTACTTGCCCTCGTCATTATTACTGCCGGAGATTTTCTGATTCTGCCGAAATCAGGTGTATTGTTTGCTCCGATCATCAGCAGTGCAGGGTATATTTGTTATTATGGCTACTCGGTTTATACGTACCGGAAAACATACCCGGTGCCCTGGAATGAATTTTTTCTGATCCGTAAATCCGACCTGGACAGATTCATCCGGATGACCGGAAAAAAATTCCTGGATTCCGCGGCGGTAAGTTCGTTGGCGTCAAATAAAAACATATGAGAAGAGTTCTTTGGCTGAGTAGCTGGTATCCTAATGCTGCGGATCCTTTCACGGGAGACTTCATCAAACGTCAGGCCGAAGCCTTGTCTTTGATCCAGCCATTGAAAATTGTATTTGCAGGCAAATATCCCAGCAATCCGGAAAAACAACCCAGATCCACAACTGAAGTTTTCCCGAATCTTCAGGAATATATTTTTTATTACCGGTCCGGCTCAAAAAATAATATTTTCTCCCGGCTCAAATCGCTGATTGCCTATTTTAAAAAACACATTGATTTTATCCGGCAATTACATCTCAATAACGAGTTGCCGGATATCGTCCATGTGCAAGTAGCTTTTAAATCCGGCCTTATAGCTCTTTACTTGAAATGGAGGTACAAGATCCCTTACGTTCTGACCGAACATTGGACTGGTTATTATGAACAGGCTAAGGAAAGTTTATTCAGAAGATCTTGTTTGGAAAAATATTTAACCCGGATGATCCTTAACAATTCCGCTCTGCTGATAACAGTCAGCGAAGCGTTGGGAAATCAAATACAGCAACATTGGATTCATATTCCATATCAGAAAATTCCCAATGTCGTTGATAACCGCCTGTTTTATCTGCAGAAAGACAAACCGGTACAAAAATTCCGTTTTGTTCATATCTCGACACTTCAATATCAAAAAAATCCTGAGGGTATTATTCGTGCCTTTGCAGCATTGCGAAAAATGGGACACGATGCTGAACTCTTATTGGTGGGCCCATTGAATGAAGGTTTGAAAAAAATGATTCAGAATACAGTCTTGCCTGAAAACAGCATACGGTGCACAGGAGAAATATCTTACAAACAGGTTGGTATTGAACTCAGAAATTCGTCCGCCCTGATCCTGTTCAGTTTATATGAAAACATGCCCTGCGTAATACTTGAATCACTTTGTTCAGGAATCCCGGTTATTGCATCCCGGGTAGGAGGAATTCCTGAAGTAATCGGGAAAGAAAACGGGATCCTTGTGAATGCCGGTGATGAAAAGGAGCTATTGGAGGCTATGTGTCTCATGATGGTTAAAGCGCAGTTTTTTGATATGGAAAAAATCAGCCAACAGGCAGCAGCATGTTTTTCATATGAAGCCGTTGGCAAAGAAATACTGGCGGTGTATGATAAGGTGCTCGGCCATTCTTAGCTATCGGTGATCTGTGTAGAAATTGGGAGGCAAAATATCCTGAAGAGTTTTTAACTGAACGGGATTCAATGCGGGTGACCTGCATGCGCCAACTGCTTCCATGAGCTGCGCTTCTGTCCGGATCCCGATGACAACTGAGCTGATTGCCGGCTGATCCAATGCAAAGTGAACAGCCCTGTCGGCCTGAAAGTATTTTTGATCTGAAACAGACTTTAATGCCTGTTGGGCCCGGCCGACCTCGTCCTTTGAATAATTCAGGTAAGCATCGGGCGGTTTCGAAACCAGCATTCCTTTAGCCAGGGAACCCCTGGCCAGCACACCAATTGTTTTGTTTTTCAAATATGAGAGCATTTCTTCTTCGGGCCTGCGGTCTATCAAACTATATTGCATCATCACACTACTGATCGATGAACGGTTCGCATACTCGCGGATTACATTCGGGCGGATGGAGGATATTCCATAATACCTGATCTTACCCATGTTCTTCAAGCGTTCAAAGGTTTCTATGATTTCTTCGATGGGATCTTCCAGGGTACCGCCATGTAACTGGTAGAGATCAATATGATCCGTTTGCAGACGCCTTAGACTTTGATCGATTGCATCCAGTATATACTCTTTTGAAGGATTCCAGTCCCACCCGGAGCCATTAGGACGCCACTGATTTCCAACCTTGGTTGCCAGGATCACCTGCTCCCTGTTTCTCCTGAACGCCCGTCCCAATAAAGATTCAACGGCACCCTGCTGATACAAATCGGCCGTATCGAAATAGTTGATGCCTTCTTCCAGAGCCTTTTGTACGAGCCGTTCTGATGCCGGACTTTCTGTTTCAAGCGACATGGTTCCGAATCCAATGCGGCTTATTTTCAAATCAGATTTACCCAGTTGCGTGTATTCCATGATGGTTGACGGTTGGCGGTTGGCGGTTGACGGTTGACGGTTGACGGTAAAGGTGAGTAAATGGGATAAATTCCTATTTACAAATTTCCAAATTTCCAAATTTCCAAATTTCCAAATTTCCAAATTTCCAAATTTCCAAATTAAAAAACCAAGGCTTGCAGCCTTGGTTTTTTCCGTACCTTTGCGGCTCCAAAAAATGAGGGGGAACTCCATGAAGAATATACGGAATTTCTGCATTATTGCCCATATTGATCATGGTAAATCAACCCTGGCAGACCGCCTGCTGCAGATTACTCATACCATCAGTGACCGCGAGATGAAAGAACAGGTTCTAGACGATATGGACCTGGAACGGGAGAAGGGTATTACCATTAAGAGTCATGCTATTCAGATCAACTACAACCAGAATGGGTCGGATTATATTTTAAACCTGATTGACACGCCGGGCCATGTGGATTTCAGTTACGAGGTGAGCCGGGCCCTGGCTGCTTGTGAAGGCGCTTTGCTGTTGGTGGATGCTTCCCAGGGGATACAGGCACAAACCATATCAAATCTCTACCTGGCCATTGAAAATGATCTGGAAATCATTCCGGTGATTAACAAGATCGATATGGATGGTGCTATGGTGGAAGAAGTGACCGATCAGATTGTCGAACTGATTGGTTGCAAGAAAGAATCCATCCTGTTGGCCAGTGCCAGAACCGGGCTGGGTGTAGAAGCCATACTTGAAGCCATCGTCGCCCGAATTCCCGCCCCTAAAGGCAATCCGGATATTCCCCTTCAGGCACTGATATTCGACAGCGTCTTCAATTCATTTCGTGGTATCATTGTGTATTACCGGATTCTGAATGGCGTTTTGAAAAAGGGTGATAAGATCAGATTTGTTTCTACGGAACAGGAATATATTGCCGATGAGGTCGGCATCCTCAAACTGGGTATGGTATCCAAACCTGAAGTCAGTGCCGGTGATGTAGGGTATATCATTACCGGAATCAAAAATGCAAAAGAGGTTAAAGTGGGAGACACCATTACCCTGAGTTCCAACCCCAATCCTCAGATGATCCAGGGATTTCAGGAGGTAAAGCCCATGGTATTCGCAGGAATCTTTCCGGTATTAACGGAAGACTTCGAAGAATTGCGCGAATGCATGGATAAACTACAACTCAACGATGCTTCACTTACCTACGAATTGGAAACCTCCCAGGCGCTAGGCTTTGGTTTTCGTTGCGGATTCCTGGGTATGCTCCATATGGAAATCATTCAGGAGCGGTTGGAAAGAGAATTCAATCAGACCGTGATTACGACGGTTCCCAACGTGAGTTTTATTGCGCATTCTACAAAGGGTGAAACCATTATGGTAAATAACCCCTCGGAAATGCCCGATCCGACCAGGACCGACCGCATCGAGGAACCTTATATCAAAGCCCAGATCATCACCAAACCAGAATATATTGGGAATATTATTACTTTATGTTTAGGTAAGCGTGGTATTCTTTTGGATCAGAATTACTTAACACCAACACGTGTAGAGCTTCATTTCGAAATGCCCCTGACGGAAATCGTATTTGACTTCTATGATAAGCTGAAAAGCCAGACCCGGGGTTACGCTTCATTTGACTACCACCCGATTGAATATCGTGATGCCGACATTGCAAAAATGGATATTTTGCTGAATGGCGAAAAAGTAGATGCCCTCAGTGCCCTGATTCACAGAAGCCGGGCGGCAGATTTTGGCCGCAAACTTTGCGAAAAGCTGAAAGAACTTTTACCCCGGCAACAATTTCAGATTGCCATCCAGGCAGCTATTGGCTCAAAAGTAATCGCCCGCGAAACCATCAGTGCCCTGCGCAAAGATGTTACCGCCAAATGTTATGGTGGTGATATCTCCCGTAAAAGAAAATTACTCGAGAAACAAAAAGAAGGGAAGAAGCGCATGCGTCAGGTGGGCAATGTGGAAATTCCGCAGGAAGCCTTTCTCGCTGTTCTTAAACTGGATGAGTAGAAGCAAGTGTGGAAATATGGAGGTGTGGAAGTGTGAAAATATATTTGTCTCAATAAGCTTAAATTTTAAACCTCCACACCTCCATACTTCCACACTTATTTATTGTTCGCCTTCTTATTCTGATCAGACTGTTTTTTCAATTGCTCCTCGTCGATAGCACCCGCGTCATCAAGAATTTTCTTCTCAGCGGGAAACTGACCTTCCTGTAAAGTAGCCGTAAATACTTTAGGGACATGAAGCCACTGTCCATTTACCCAGGTAAAACCCTCATAGTCTCCGTCCGGCACATAGGTTTCTTTTCGGTTAGGTTCCTCTGTTTCTGAAATCAGGTGATCATATATGATCATGTTTAAGGAAGAATCGTAATTGAATGTAGTTG
Source organism: Puia sp. (assembly GCA_041481385.1). Taxonomy (GTDB): domain Bacteria; phylum Bacteroidota; class Bacteroidia; order Chitinophagales; family Chitinophagaceae; genus Puia. The sequence continues at coordinate 6,342 of JBGPBW010000053.1, read as the reverse complement.
TAGCCTCTTTTTTGTATTCAAGATAAAACCGGTAAACGGGTTTCCTGGAAACCTTGGCTGAGTCATTCTTAAATGAAAAATAAGGACCCCCAAAAACCGGTTGGCCCTCTTCATTAAATGTCAAAACATCCATCCATTTTTTATTGCTGTTGATGGTAAAATCGTCAAAACCCAGCAGCGTATAAATATTCTTTCCGTTTAAATTTTTCTCAATGATCTTATAGTAAATCGCACCTATCCAGTTATTGGCCCCCCGCACGGAATCTTCAGGTTTCTTGGTAAACATGGAAACGTCGTGTAATGGAATGAGTTTCAGAGATCCATCTGTAGTTCGCATCTGTATGGCGCCACGTTGGATGAATACATAAACATCTTTCTTTATCTGCCAGGTAAATATGCGGAAACTGCTATCCGGTGCGTACAACTTGGAAATCGTTTGCAGAGAATCAAAGGGAAAATAAAAGGAGTTTTGAATCTTCAGGGACCTGACAAACATGCGTACAAAAATGCTGTCGGCCCGGAAACGTTGATTCGCTTCCGGCGCATTCACAATATCAAAAGCAAAATGCATCAGGGAATCCTGTTGCTTTTCAAGCTGTAATCTTTCATTTGCCGTAAAATGATTCCCTGGAGGTGTTTGACCATAACTGAAGGAGGAAATCTGACAGGCCGCTGCGAATAAAACAATCAGGCATTTTTTCAGGGTCATGGATACCATTTAATTCAGACCACAATTTACAAGGAAGATCAGGAACTCCGGGGAATCCCGCTAATTCTTTCAAAAATTTAGGGTTTCTCCAATGACCGGGCAAAGGCATCCAGGTTTTCAAAATATAGATCAATATCATCCTGCGGCAGAATCAAATCAGGATTGGTCGTCTTCAGGTATACAGTTTTCATCCCCGCGTTTTTTCCAAAAAGCATGTCGCTGACATTATTTCCCACCATCAGGGATTTTTTAAGATTCGTTTCGGGGAAGTCAGAAACTGCCTGAAAGGCCATCCCCGGGTTCGGCTTTCGACAGGGGCTGGATGGGTCAGCATCCGTGCAAAAATAAATCCGGTCAATTTTCCCCTTTCCCATTTCAATTGCTTTCAGCATACGGGCATGAATATCATCCAGGTCTGTGAGCGTCATCAACTCACGTGTAATTCCCCGTTGGTTGGTTGCCAGGAAAAGATGCTGAAATCTGGTACTAAAAAAAGCAATATTTTCAATAGCCCGCGGATAAAAAATAAATTCCGACCAGTTTCGCACATAGGTGCCCGGATTTTCATAGTTTATGACTCCGTCGCGATCGAGAAAGAGGGTCCAGCTTGTATCGATTTGTGAAAGGTCAAATTTGGACATCAGCAGAAAGATTTGAAAACGTTGACCGTTTACCGTTGACCGTTGACCGTTGAGGGTTGACGGTTGACAGGATACCCGATTGAACAAGACTTATCATATATTCTTCAATTAAATTGTAATCAAAACCACGATCTACGATAAACGGTCAACGGTCAACGATTTATCAGTCATCTCCGATACCTGACGCTGCGCCCGCTCATAATCTTCCGGTATTCCGATGTCTATAAAATAAGCATCCGAAACCATACCCATGATTTTTCCACCTTTATACACTTTCTCAAGAAAATCTTTTTCAAAAGAAAAGGCGGGAGGAAAGGATTGCTGGAGAAAGGAGGCTGCTGAAAGCGCATACACACCACCGTTAATCAATCCGGAAGCATGAAATTTTTTTTCAGAGAATCCTGTGATGACCTGGTGCTCCACATCAACCGCACCATACCGGTCAAAGGATTTCATGGGTTTTAAAGCCAGCGTGCAGGAGGCTTTCTGAAGTTCATGGATGATACTCATATTCAAAAAAGAAACACTGAAATAGGTATCGGCGTTGAGAACAATCGCATCTGTTCCTGAAATCTCTTTACACGCTTTGAATACAGCACCCCCGGTGCCCAGTGGTTCCTGTTCAAGTGAGAACATATAGGAGTTTCCGGGCAGATAATTTTTCACAAAGGCTTCAATTAAGTCCGACTTATAACCCAGGGCAAAAATGAACTTTTCGATTCCCTGTTTTTTGGCGTAATCCAGCAGGTAACCCAAAAAGGGTTTGCCCGAAACAGGTGCAAGGGTTTTAGGCAAATCACCCACCACTGATTTTAAACGGGTACCCAGACCACCTGCCAGGATAATGGCTTCACGAATCATACAGATCAGGAATTAAAATATCCATTTTCCACAAGCTCGCAAATAATATGCCCCAACAGTATATGCGACTCCTGTATCCTGGGTGTATCAGTAGAAGGAATGTTAAAAAGATAATCAGACAGGTCTTTCATTTTCCCTCCGCTTTCGCCAGTAAAACCGATGGTGATTACATTTTTTTTTCGGGCTGCTTCGAAAGCTTTCACAATATTTCCGGAATTTCCCGAAGTGGACAGGCCAATCAGCACATCACCCGGATGAGCAATACCGCGTATAAGACGGGCATAAATTTCGTCGTAACTATAATCATTGGCTACCGCGGTAAGATAAGAGGTATTGCAATGCAGGGCTTCCGCGGGTAATGCATGCCGGTCAGTATAAAAGCGTCCGGAAAATTCGGCAGCCAGGTGCTGTGCATCAGCTGCGCTGCCGCCATTTCCGGCAAAATACACACGTTTACCTTCTTTAAATGCTTTGACGATGACGTCCACTACCTGGCGTATTTGATTAAGCATCTTTTCGTCAGACAGAATTTTCTGCTTGACAGAAATGGATGCAATGATTATTTTTTTGATGTGGTCGGTCATATAATCGATTTAAATAGTCCAGGTGGTCAGGCCGTGATCCACAAACTGATAGGTTTTGCATTGACCACCAAATTCACTGAGTTTGGCCATAACTTCAAATTTCGTATTACCCGGGCAGTAAAAAATCATGAATCCCCCGCCTCCGGCGCCTGAAATTTTACCTCCCGTTGCACCCGCCGCTTTGGCGGCCAAATAAATTTCTTCCATCCGGTCGTTAGATATGCCTTCCGCCATGAGTCTTTTCTGTTGAAATCCAAAGTCGAGGATTTCACCGATCTCGTGCAATTTACCTTTAAGCAGGGCTTCTTTCATGCGGATGGATTGTTGTTTCAGCTGATGCATGGCCTCGATGGAACCTCCCTTTTTATCCACGACATTCTGACTTTGACGTGTAATGATCTTAGCAGATTCCCGGCTTGTTGCCGTATAATACAATAGAAGATTATTTTCCAGTTCAAATAAATATTGCTGTTTTACGCGCAGGGGATTCACAATGACTTTGTCGTCCCCAAAAAATTCCATATAGTTCACGCCGCCAAAGGTTGCCGCATACTGATCCTGTTTGCCCCCGGCCATCTTCAGATCTTTACGTTCGATTTCATAAGCGAGGTGCGCAATATCATACTCACCCAGGGGTAATTTTAGCATTTCTGCAAAAACACCTACGATGGCCACCACAAGAGTTGAAGAGGTACCCAGTCCCGAGCCTGCCGGTGCATCCACAAATGTTGATAGTTTGAAACCGGCCGGCATCCCGGAATATTGTTTACGTATCCGGTCATAAACACCTTTATGCAAATCCAGAACCCCATTAAATTCAACCGGTGATCCCTTACGAATTATCTGCTTTGTTTTATAATCGATGGATTCAAAATGGACTTCTTCCCCTTCTGTAAGTTCAATATTCGCGTAGGCATAAAGGGAAACAGTGGCATTGAGGATAGCGCCGCCATAAAGATCACTATATGGGCTGACGTCTGTGCCTCCGCCAGCCAGTCCAATCCTCAGGGGTGCTTTACTTCTGTATGTCATGTGATAATCCAAGAAGGGTATTTACCAGGTTTTTCCAGGAATATTTTTTCTTTTCGTTGCGAAGATGAGGAATAAAATATTCACCTCCTAATTCATAGAAACGCAGAATAGCCCGGGCCATTGGAGCGGGTTCGGCTTCTGCTACCAGTCCCGTTTCTTCGTGTAACACGTGTTCGGCAAAACTGCCCACATTAGAAACAATCATGGGCTTTTCGAAATGATAAGCAAGGGGTGTGACGCCACTCTGGGTTGCGTGCCGATAAGGTTGTATAACGGCATCCACCGCACATAGATAATATTGCACTTCCGAATCCGGAATAAAGTTGGTATTCAGGATCAACCGGTCCCCGATATCCAAATCACGGATGAGCTGCCGGTAGGTGGATTGGTCTTCATAAAATTCGCCAGCAATTAACAATCGGATACCCGAATTTTTCATAACCGGATCAGCCATTGCACGAAGAAGGATGTCCAGGCCTTTATACCTGCGAATAAATCCAAAGAACAAGATGATTTTTTCATCCGGCCCGATCTGCAGTTTTTTCTTTTCATTCAGGAATTTCCGGGCTTCTGTTCTGGATAAAATTTCCCCGAAATTATCATAAAGGGGATGGATCACCCGCACAGCAGGTTTGCTTTTTTCAAAAACACGCAGGTCTTCCATTACAGCATCACTCATGGTTACAAACGCATCGCAGGAATCCAGAAAATATTTCGTCAGTGCTTTGTCGCCAAAACGTCTTTCGTGCGGCAATACATTATCGGTGATCGCTATGATCCTGGTTTTTTTGGCCTTTTTCACAATACGTAAAATAGTACCCAGAGCGGGGCCCATAAAAGGAATCCAGTAACGGACTACGATGAGATCGGGTTTTTCTTTTTTTAAACGTCTGCCTGCAAAAATCCAGTTGAAGGGATTAACGGAATTGATGACGGAATGTATTTCGATACCATCAGGTGGGGGATCGGAGGAATATTGTGTCGCGCCAGGAAACAGAAATCCGGGATATTGTAAAGAAAAGGAGAAGATGGAGCATGAATGTCCATCTTCCAGAAATGCTTTGCACAAACGCTGGTCAAATGTTGCGAGCCCGCCGCGCAGGGGCCACGCCGGTCCGATTATGATTACTTTCATATTGCCGTCCTCTTTTCAACCAGATAGGCATTTCGGTTGATAGAATTCCTGGATATCAATTCAGCAATAAATCCCGTAACAAATAGTTGGGTACCTATAATCATGGCCACAAGGGCTGCAAAAAAAAGGGGTCTTTGTGTTAACCCGGTCTTATCAAAAAAGAATTTAGAAATAAAAAGATAAAAGGAAATGATAAAACCAAACAGAAAAAAGAACATGCCCCAGGTACCAAAAAAATGCATGGGCCTTTTTGCATATTTTCCGACAAACATGATCGAAGCCAGGTCAAGCCCTCCTGTAATCAGCCTCCCCATGCCAAATTTGGAAACCCCATATTTCCGGGCATGGTGTTGCACAATTTTCTCACCGATTTTTTTGAAACCTGCCCACTTGGCAATCAGGGGGATGTACCTGTGCATCTCACCATATACTTCAATACCTTTTACTACCTTGACCCTATAGGCTTTGAGACCGCAGTTGAAGTCGTGGAGTTGAATTTTCGATACTTTGGAAGTAACCCAGTTGAAGAACCGCGAAGGCAGGGTTTTGGAGAGGGGATCATGCCGAACCTTCTTCCATCCGCTGACCAGGTCGTATCCGCCGCGGGTGATCATTTGATAGAGTGCCGGTATTTCATCCGGGCTGTCCTGGAGATCCGCATCCATTGTAATCACCACCTGTCCCTCACAAGACCTGAATCCCTCATTTAAAGCAGCAGATTTTCCATAATTCCGTTGGAAGCGGATGCCATGGATGTTGTCATTTTTTTTATGCAGGGATTCAATCACATTCCAGGAAGAATCTGTACTGCCGTCGTCAACGAGGATCACTTCATAGGTAAACTGATGTTCATTCATCACCCTTACGATCCATTCGGTTAGTTCAGGAAGCGATTCCTCCTCATTCAAAAGCGGTACGATGACTGAAATATCCATGCTTTTTATATCTTAGGGACTTCTGAAATGTTTGAGGGTTTTTTCGTTCGTAATATGGAAGCAAAGAGCAGTCCGAAAATGCTATCCACCACCACACTGGTTCCGTAACCTTTAATCAGACCCCAGGGTTTGGTCTGCTGATCGACGTCTTTAAAGCTCTTCATTTTCTCGTCCATTTGATCCTGGGGCAGCTTCGCTTTTTCCATAATGACCAGGGAAGCTGCTTTAAGTTTTTCCCAAAATGCAGGATCAATAAATTTGAAGTATATCCAGTTAAACAGGATATAACACAATTCAGCAATCAGGATCGCAATAAAGATCGCCTGAAAAATATCTTTCATATCTCCGGATCCGCCCAATTGTTTTTTCCTCATGATTCCCGTAAAAAGAAATAGTATTAAAATAATCAAATAGGAAATCATGGCAAACAAGCCGAAAAAAATGG
>JBGPBW010000052.1:0-23319 GCA_041481385.1 Puia sp. | reverse complement strand
GCCGCCGTAGCCGCTCTGATCCTGGAATATTTCCCGACGCTGAGTCCGGCAGAAGTAAAATATTGTATTGAAAAATCTGCAACCATGCCTGTCACAAAAGCAAAAAAACCGGGAACGGAAGAAATGGTCCCCCTTTCAGAATTGAGCGCATCGGGAGGCATTTTGAGTGCCTACGGTGCCGTGAAAATGGCCGCTGCGATTTCAGATCCAAAGAAAAAAGAAGTTTTAAAATCCACACTGCAGAAAGAAAAAAATTAACCACACTTTACTTCATACGAATCATAAAACCCCGGCCCCGCACCGGGGTTTTATATTTGCATATTGATCGAACCGGCAGGCCTTGAATACGAATTGTTAATCCGGGTTTTTGTAATTTGCTGTTATGCCCTTAGTTCAGCGACGTCTGCACCGCATTGCCGTTAGTAGTTTCTTCTTCCTGGCAGGTATCTGCTTCGCTTCCTGGGCTTCCCGGATTCCGGATATTCAGGCGAGGCTGCAGCTAAATAGTGCAGCGTTGGGTGGCGTGCTGCTTTGTCTGCCCATCGGCCTGCTCACTTCCCTCCCCATTGCCGGATTTCTGGTTGCGAAATACGGAAGCCGGATTATTGTAATGCTGGCCGCGATTTTATATTCCTGCACGCTACCCATGCTCGGTTTTTCCGGTTCTGTTACCCAGCTGATGATTACTTTATTTGTATTCGGATTTGGCGGAAATATGATGAATATATCCGTCAATACGCAAGCGGTTGCGACGGAAGGTTTGTATCATAAGCCCATCATGGCTTCATTTCATGGTGTATGGAGTATGGCTGGTTTTACCGGTGCTGCGGTCGGAACAATCATGGTTCATCTACATGTTTTGCCGCCATACCATTTTCTTTGTATAACGGCAATTGCCGGCCTGATCCTGATTCTGTTCTCCGGCAGACTCATCCATAAAGACAGCAGCCGTGATGAGAAACAACCCATATTTGCACGACCTGATAAATCTATTTTTAATTTCGGGCTGATTGCTTTTTTTTCCATGATATGTGAGGGTGCGATGTTCGACTGGAGCGGAATCTATTTTGCAAAGGTAGTTCGCCCGGATCCTAGCCTGGTGACTGTTGGCTATACAGCGTTCATGTGCACCATGGCAACCGGACGTTTTGTGGGAGACTGGGTAGCGTTCCGGCTCGGCATGAAAACAATGTTGCAACTTAGCGGTTTGCTTACCGCCTGCGGATTGTTACTCTCTGTATTCTTCCCATATTTTATAACAGCCACCATTGGATTTCTCATCGTAGGTGCGGGAGTCTCTTCTATTATACCCATGATCTACAGTGCCGCCGGAAAATCAAAAATTATGTCGCCGGGCGTGGCCATAGCGGCAGTCTCCACCATTGGATATCTTGGATTTTTGTTTGGTCCGCCGTTTATCGGGTTTATAGCCCAGGTAACCAGTCTGCGCATTTCCTTCGGACTAATCGCAGTTATGGGAATAATGATCGCTGTGATATCGGGAAGAATCAGTATTGAAAAGTAAAAAGTAAAAAAGCCATCCCGCTTATAATGGGACAGCTTTTTTACTCTTTACTTTTAATTTTTAATTTTTGTAAACCACCGCCTTCAGCGAGATCATATCATCCATTACATTGACGGTTTCCTTCAGGTAGATATCCGTCTTCCGGCTGTCTACCCATTGTTTGTACCGTTCTGCCTTATCCTTGTCCTCACTGTATTTTGCTGTATCCTGAGGAAGACTGTTGATTACCATTGGAACGGCCAGTTTACTTACGGAATCTATTTGTTTTGCCGTTGCCCGCATCATTTTTTGTTCTTCCTGATACGCTTTCAGGTTCAAAGGATACATTTTGTCGTTTTGCTTATCCAGCCACGCAGCATCCCGGGAAATGGTAGTAAAAGATGTACTTCCACTGGTCCTCTCTGTGCTTGATGCACGGATATTGTTAACATCGTATGCGTATTTCCATGTAGTATAATCAGCTTTTGTCATTTCATCCCAGGCCAATGCATCCGGCTGATCTTTTTCACGAATCTTATAGTGTTCGTAGAGATCAGGCAAAACGATATCAGACGATACACCGCGCAACTGTGTAGACCCTCCGTTGATCCGGTAGAATTTCTGAAGGGTCAGTTTAACAGTACCCAGTGGTCCATTCAAATCGTTCATGCCGGCATTTTTATCTAATGGAATATTTCGCTGAACGGTTCCTTTCCCATAGGTACTTGTACTTCCGATAATCACACCCCGATGATAGTCCTGTATGGCCGCTGCGAAAATCTCAGATGCTGATGCACTGAATTCATTTACCATAACAGTCAACGGCCCGTCATATAAAACCGTCTTGTCCCGGTCATTTAATACCTGCGACTTCATATCACGGTCACGTACCTGCACTACCGGTCCCTGATCAATAAAAAGACCCACCATTTGTACAACATCATATAATGAACCGCCACCATTATTGCGAAGATCCAATACAATGCCATCAACTTTAGCTTCCTTTAACTTAATGATTTCCCTGGCCACATCTACAGAACACCGGTTTCCTTTCTGATTGTCGAAGTCTGCATAAAACTCCGGCAGGAATATATACCCGATTTTTCCTTTTTCACTCTGAATAATTACACTTTTAGCAAATTTTTCGTCCTGTACAATCTCATCACGAACGAGGGTAACTACTTTGACTGACCCGTCCGCTTTTTTAAGAGTAAGTTTAACTTCAGTTCCTTTATTTCCCCTGATTATTTTTACTGCATCTTCAACCATATAACTGGTTAGATCCACAGGTTCCTGATTGCCCTGTCCGACTTTTAAGATAATATCTCCTACATTCACCTGACCAGATTTCCAGGCCGGGCTGCCAGTTACTAGCGTAACGATCTTTATGTTCCCATCCTCATCACGCAGGGCCGCTCCGATACCGTAAAATCTTCCACTCATATCTTCGTCAAATGATCTTTTTTCTACCGGGGGGAAATAATCTGTATGTGGATCCATACACTGCACAATGGTTTCAACAAATATGTTGAAAAAATCATCATCTGTAGCTTTGATCCGAAGGTGTTCATAAAACCTGTCTGTAACTTTCAGCGTCTTGTCACGGGCTTCCTTCTCCAACTGGTCATTGGTCTTGGCCACATAACCCGGTTTGCCCTTCGCGGCTTCCTGCTGGTCCAGCAAGTCAGCATATTTTTCAAGTGTCAGGTACTTTAATTTCTTCCTGATCTCATCACGCTGGGCGGCTGCATTCGCCGGAAATTCCAGCTTATCATAATCGAGTACCACAGATTCCTGTTTATTGAAATCAAAAGGCTGCGCAAGTATTTCATGTGAAATATTTTGGGTTTCCTGTAGCCTTTTTTTATAAATGGCTACTACCGCCGGTACGAACTGAACGGGCACCTTGCCCAAAATTTCATCATCAAGCTGATTCTGATATTTGGATAACTCCAGGATATCAGATTTTAGAAATAATTTTTTCTCGGCATCCACATCTTTCAGGTACTTCTTAAAGACCTCTAAAGAAAATTTGTCATTAATATCCTTAGGACTATAATGAATTTCCTCCAGTAATTCACTTACATTTTTAAGTATCCGTTCATATTTGGTGGGTGGATTGGTTCCGAATGCAAAAGTCTTCAGCGCAATGGCGATTCCCAGCACAGACACGAGCAAAACAACCGGCAGGTTCCTTTTATTCAGCATATATGAAATCAGTTTTGACATTGTCCAAAATTAACGATTAATGTTTCGGTATTGTTGTTGAACGGGGTAATATTAACCCATACTTACGTTAACGGCAAATAGCATATACGATTGGTATCGTATGTTAATTTTTGTTATAAACGAGAAACCATTGTGATCCTGTCTTTTACACTCAGTAATCCGCCCAAACCATTTTCAATTTTTCAAATTTTCAAATCTGCAAATTTTCCTTAGTTTTGCCGTCCCAAACGGTGGTTGTAGCTCAGCTGGTTAGAGCACTAGATTGTGGTTCTAGGGGTCGTGGGTTCGAGCCCCACCATCCACCCATTTTTTCTTTCTCCAATATTGCTAAAAAAAGAATCTTATCACAGATTCTGTTTTCTGTTTAACAAATGTTGAGCCGTTGAAGGAGGAGTACCCGTAAACAGGAAGAATTCAGGATCACCCCCGCTGCCGGCCGATGTGTTGCCTTGGTTCGTAGTTCGGCTTTATGCGGTTGCCGGGTCCAACGGCAGGGATACCCCGGTCAGTCATACTTTATTACAAAATACTGCCTTTTTTTGACACAAAGTTGGTCGACCTGCCTCCTTTATCACCAAAAAACAATGCCGATATTGTTATGAATTAAATAGTTATGAGGCATTCACCCACCCTCCCCAGGTGTCGTTCATTTTTTACTTTCAATGTTATACTGTAAAATTGCACGCCTTCCGGCACAAAACCTTATTTGAAATTGTATGGCGAAGAATCTATTGATCGTGGAGTCCCCGGCAAAAGCAAAGACCATCGAGAGAATCCTGGGAGAAGATTTTGAGGTAAAAAGCTGCTATGGCCATATTCGCGACCTGGAACGTGCCGATATGGGGATCGACCTGAACAATAAATATAAACCCCGTTATTTCGTTCCGGATGATAAACTCAAGGTTGTCAAGGAATTAAAGAGTCTGGCTAAAAAATCAGGCGAAGTATGGCTTGCGACGGATGAGGACCGGGAGGGTGAAGCCATCAGCTGGCATCTTTGCGAAGTATTGGGTCTGGACCCAAGAACAACCAAAAGAATTGTATTTCATGAAATTACCAAGCCAGCCATTGAACAGGCGGTAAAAAGGCCCAGAACCGTCGACATGCACCTGGTGAATGCACAACAGGCCAGAAGGATTCTGGACCGTATTGTGGGGTTTGAGCTAAGTCCGGTGCTCTGGCGAAAAATGAGCATGAAAAACAACCTGAGTGCCGGTCGGGTGCAAAGTGTGGCGGTCCGGATCATCGCAGAAAGGGAAAGGGAGATTAATGCCTTTACAGCGCAGAGTACCTTCCGTATTGAAGCCTCCTTTTCTGCAAAGGATATTTCAGGGAAAAATGTTGTTTTCTCAGCCGAGGGTAAAAAATATGCAGATGAATCCGGGGCCGAATCTTTTTTGCAGTCCTGCCTGAAAGCCAATTATTCCGTCACCGATATTCAGATAAAACCGGGGAGAAAGTCTCCGGCTGCCCCATTCACTACATCCACCCTGCAACAGGAAGCTTCCCGGAAACTGGGATATTCTGTAAGCCGCACCATGCTCCTCGCCCAGAAACTGTATGAAAGTGGTAAAATCACGTACATGCGTACCGACAGCGTGAGCCTGAGTGAAACGGCCATGGATAATTTGCGAGCAGAAATAAACAGTAAATACGGCACTAAATATTATCAGAAAAGGGCATTCAAGAATAAAAATGAAAGTGCGCAGGAAGCACACGAAGCGATTCGACCGACCTATATGGAGAACGACAGCGTGGAAGATTCCGACTGTCGCAGGCTGTATGAATTGATTTGGAAAAGAACAATGGCGTCCCAGATGGCCGATGCCGAACTGGAAAAAACCATTGCGATTGTTCAGATCTCTACAAATAAAGAAGAATTGAAGGCCAGCGGAGAAGTGTTAAAATTCGACGGTTTCCTGAAAGTATACCGCGAAGACCGGGATGACGACGATCTTACTGAAGAAGAAAACCAGGAAAGCATGCTGCCGCCATTGGTTGTTGGTCAGAAGCTACCCCTCATGGAGATGCGCGCCACAGAACGCTTCAGCCGGCCAATGCCCAGATATACAGAAGCGTCCCTTGTGAAAAAACTAGAGGAGTTGGGCATTGGCAGACCGTCTACATATGCACCCACCATCTCGACGATTCTCAAAAGAGGTTATGTGGAAAAAAGGGATAAGGAAGGAGTTATCCGCAGTTTCAGAATTCTGAAACTAAAGGAAGATAAAATCAGTAAGCTTAATGATCAGGAAACAACAGGAGCTGAAAAATCAAAACTATTTCCAACTGATCTCGGGCTGGTAGTGACGGATTTCCTGAAAATGTATTTTGACGACATCATGGATTACCATTTTACCGCGCGCATTGAAGCTGAGTTCGATGAAGTGGCCAGCGGTAAGATAGAATGGAATGTTATGATCGACGATTTTTATCTCCCTTTTAAAAAAGACGTTGATAAAACCATCGAAACAGCCGATCGAATCAGCGGTGAAAGGGAATTGGGCGTGGATCCGGTTTCGGGGAAAAAACTTATTGTGCGTATGGGCCGCTACGGACCCATGGCTCAGATTGGTGAACAAAACGATGAAGAAAAACCCCGTTTTGCCAAATTAAAAAACACGCAGAGCATTGAAACGATCAACCTGGAAGATGCACTGGAACTCTTTAAGCTACCGAGAAACCTGGGACAGTTCGAAAATACAGACGTAACGGTGAGCATCGGCAGGTTCGGACCTTATATCGCACACGACAAGAAATTTTATTCCCTGGCGAAGGAATTCGATCCCTATACTATCGGCCTGGGCGAGGCGATTCCCATCATTGTCGAAAAAAGGGCAACAAAAGAACAGCGGACCATCAAAGTATTTGAGAAAGAAAAAATTCAACTGCTGCGGGGGCCTTACGGTCCATATATCAAACAAGGTCTGCGCAATTACAAAATCCCCAAGGAAAAACAGGAAAACGTCGAGGGGCTTGAACTCGATGAAGTCAAAGCCATCATTGAAGAAGTAAAAGCCAACCAGCCCAAAAGAGTTCCGAAGAAAAAGAAATCCTCATAAGATTTTTAAAATTCCTGCGTTATCCAATAAGGAATCGCATATCTGTGCCGGAAATAAACATCCGGAAAGGATTTGTGGATAAGATTGTCATTGCATTTTTTTTAACTTCTGCGATATTCATCCCCGTTAACCCTAAGAGAATATTGCCCGAAGAAAAACGTCCACCCCATGCAGGAATCCAAAGAAATCAAAGCTTTGCTTCATCTCATTGATGATCCGGATGAAGAAGTATTTACTACCGTCAGCAACCGCATCATCAGTTACGGCCGGGGCATCATACCCAACCTGGAATATCTTTGGGAAAACACATTACAGGACACCATACAGGAAAGAATTGAAATGCTCATCCACCGGCTGCATTATCGGGATCTTACGGAAGATTTCCAAAGGTGGAAAACAAGCAGTTACCACGACCTCCTCACCGCCAGCCTGCTCGTTTCCAAATTTCAATACCCAGATCTGGCAACCAGTCCGGTTTTAGAAGAAATTGAAAAATTGAGGCGAAATATCTGGCTGGAATTAAACAGTTATCTCACGCCACTTGAGCAGGTGAATGTATTGACCAGCATCATCTATGGCTACTATAACCTGAAAGGAACGGAAGTGGGATATCAGCACCCTGATGAATTTCTGATCCATAAAGCCATTGAAACCAAAAGAGGAAATACCATCGTCAATGGCATTTTGTATTTGCTGCTTAGTGAATTACTGGACGTTCCCATAAAAGCCATTAATATCCCCCGGCAGTTTGTACTGGCCTATATCAAGCCGGCACTCACTAATGAAGAAAATGAAAAACCTGCAATCGACCGCGTAGAGTTTTTTATTGATCCGATGAGCGGCCAGGTATTTACCCATAAAGACGTCATGAATTATTTCTCCCGGATTGCGATAACGCCGGCAGAAAGTCATTTCAAACCTTCAAACCATATCCGTATCATACAGTGCCTGCTGGAAGAATTCAGCAAATGCTTCGACAATGAGTCGAACCTGTATAAAAAAACAGAACTGCTGATGCTCACCCGAATGCTCAGCGAATAGCCCTGGTACGAATTCTGCATTATCTCAGTGTATCCCACTTGCATTTAACGTATATTGGTTAAAATTCATTCAGCATGCCCGTTCCAAACTGGCTCAGGTTAATCAGTCTGATGATATTGTGCAGTCTGGCCTGCTTTTTTTCGGAGGCGCAGGTAAAAAAAAGAATCACCCATCATCATAAAGTAGATTCTGCAGCTATGGAGATGAACAGCCGGTTCTCAGATTCCATTCTGCGGGAGGCTGAAATCAAGGATACTACGGTTCCCTATATGGTGAACAAAATCGAATCCTACACATTCAGCCTGAACCGTGCCGAGGGTTTTTTTGACCGGCGCTTTGATACCACGGATATACTGAAATCCATGTCCGATTTGGAACGTAGATTAAATTTTTTCCATACCCGGATTAACCGTAATGATAATCCGTTGAACCTGCGCAACCTCAACACCGCGTCGGTGATGCTGGGTGAATCGCAGGAAACTCTGGAAGACTGGAATCAGAAACTGTCTGATTATTCTGTGCAGTTAAATGCCATCCATCAACGGATCCGGATTGTGAAACACGACAGCACCCTAATAAATGATTCCCTGAATGCGATACTTCACGGACAAATGAATTCGGTTTACACCCGGTCACTTTCACTCGATACCATTTTACATACTACCACAATTAAAATCAATACGCTCCGGAACCGGGTATCGATAGATCTGTTGTTGGTTAAGGACCTGCAATCGGAAATCGGTGATCGCAGGCAGGCCATAACAGCAGCCATGTGGAATCAGGAAGAACCTCCTTTTTTTCAAGCCTGCCCTACCGATTATGACGCATCGCTAACCCAAATAATCCAGGATGGCCTGACCCGTTCGATTCGGGTTATACGGATTTTCATGAAAACCACCTGGGACACACGGTCTGTCAACATGGGCATTTGGCTCCTGCTCATGATCTGGTTCCTGATCATACTGTATGTAGTTAGAAAAAAACAGGACCGGGAAAACATATTTCGCAATCTGACTTTTCTGAAAAAATCGGCAATACTGTCCAGCTTTCTGTTATTGGTTACCTATGGCCCTTTTCTCTATGCAAGTGCCCCCGCAGTCTATATTCATCTAAATGAATTATTTCGTATTATTTTGCTGACGGTTTTGCTTTTCTCTTATCTCACAAAACAGGGAAGAGCTTTGTGGCTTGCCTTGACGGTTATATGGATATGTTTCGCTACTGACGATATTCTGCTTGATTCGGCTTATGGAGAAAGATGGGGCCTGATGATCGGGGGGATTTGTTTCCTGATTATTTGTCTTTGGCTCCTTAGAAGTAGAACTGTTGTTTTCAAAAATCTCGAAGATTCCGGTGCCCGCAAATGGGTGCTGACTGTTTCCCTTATTCAGGTCATTCTGTCTATAGCCTTCAACCTTACCGGCCGTCTGACGCTGAGTAAATTATTTGCTTTTAGTTCAGTAGACAGCCTGGTTCTTGCGATAACCCTTAAAGTGTGTTGCACAATTCTCATCGATGCTGTATACACACAATCAGAAGTATTTCACAACCGCTTTTTTGCTTTTTTGAATTTTGTTGACCTGAAAAAAAAATTACGCAGCGTATTATGGATTGTTGCCATTTTCCTCTGGACACTGTCCATTTTGAGGAACCTGATGCTCTACCAGCGTGTCAGCGGGTTTATTTTGTATGTAATCAATAAACCGAGAACCATTGGAAGTATCAGTTATACTTATGCGAGCGGGATTTTGTTTATCCTCATCATATGGATTTCGTCGGTCCTTTCCCAGTTCGTCAATTTCTTTTTCGATGAAAGTCAAAATCCCGGGCCTCAAAAAAAGACACGTCTTGGTTCAATAGCCCTGTTGGTGCGAATTGCCATTTGGACTGCCGGTTTCCTGATTGCCGTGGCAGCTGCTGGCATACCCATTAATAAAATTTCAATCCTGATCGGTGCGCTCGGCGTGGGTATTGGATTCGGTTTACAAAACCTGGTGAACAACCTGGTTTCAGGAATCATTATAGCATTTGAAAGACCCATTCAGATCGGAGATACGATAGAAGTTGCCGGCAAAACCGGAACCGTGCAGGAAATCGGTGTGCGCTCCAGCCAGATCAATAACGGGGAGGGCGCCAATATTATCATACCTAATGGAGACCTGCTGTCCCAGCAATTGATAAACTGGACCATGCACAACAGGAACAAACGGTTAAAAGTAGTGATCAGTGTTCCATTTACGTCAGATTTTCGGAAAGCCCGGGACCTGATACTGGTTGAATTAAACAAGAATGAAAAAATCATGCGGGATCCAAAACCCGCTGTAACCGTTGATACATTTGCAAATAATACGGTCAACTATGAAGTAAAATTTTGGGTGCCGGATATGTCAGAAACCGGCAATGTCCGCAATGAACTTATGCTGAATATTATTGAGTCGTTCAGGACAAATGAAATCATCATGAGTTAAACCTATTTTGAAATTTAACTTTCAAATTTCTAAATCTCCAAATTTTCAAATTATTTTACCACCCTGTTCTATACTCCCTTTTTACAAACTGATTGGCCTCATCAAAATTGGTGATCTTCATATTTTGCGCATCCCATAATAGTTTTTTTCTTCCCGGAAATACTTTTCCATTTCTTATGTTCCAGGCTCTTAAAGCCAGGTTACCCATCAGAATCGTCTCAGTAAGCGGACCTGCATATTCAAAAGGTGAACTCACTTCACTTTTACCGTAACCCGCGATACAGGCATTAACCCATTGTACATAATGACCTTCCGGAACGCGGGCAAGGGTCTGTGGAACATGCAGTTCTTTAGTTTTTGATGTAGGCAAAAGCATGGGATTGCTTCCATAGGTTCCACACATGATCTTACCTTTCGTACCAATAATCAGAACACCACCTCCCCCATTGTCTCCAAACTGTTCATCAGCACCCAGCTCCTCCGGTCTTTCCGGTATAATACCGCCATCCATCCAATGCATTTTTATATCAGGTTTCCCGTCCTTACCCGGGAATTTCAGAATAACAGATGAGGCAGCGGGACAACTTTCGGGAAAATAATCCGGCGTCCACATTTTTTCAAATAACGAAACCTGGCTGCATTCCACTTCAGAGGGGTATCCCAGGCCCGCCGTTTTAAATGCAGGATCGATCAGGTGGCAGCCCATATCACCCAGAGCACCCGTACCAAAAGCCCAGAAGCCCCTCCAGCTGAACGGAACATATTCCTTATGATAAGCCTCGTCTTTAGCCGGACCCAGCCATAAATCCCATTTGAGTTCGGCCGGGACGGGATCTGTACTTGTGGGTGTACCCTGTCCCTGGGGCCATACAGGACGGTTGGTCCATACCTGTATGGATGTAGCGTCCCCAATGATGCCGGCATTGTACCACTCGCGCATGAGGCGCACACCGTCCCCTGAAGCACCCTGGTTTCCCATCTGGGTTACCACTTTATATCGTTTGGCTGCTTCGGTTAACATGCGGGCTTCATAGATATCATGCGTCAGCGGCTTTTGTATATAAACATGTTTCCCAAGTTCCATGGCAGCCAGGGCGGCAACGGCATGACAATTATCCGGCGTGGAAACCGAAACCGCATCGATTGACTGGTGCTCTTTTTCCAGCATCTCACGGAAATCATAATATCTTTTTGCCTTGGGGAAACGACTTACTGATTTTTTGATCTGCCGGTCATCCACATCACAGAGATAAGCGATATTGGCATTAGGACTTTTTGAAAATTCGAAGAGATCGCTTTCCCCCTTCCCACCGGCCCCAATACCGGCGATATTCAGTTTATCACTCGGTGCCACAAAACCCCTGCCCATGACATGCCTGGGTATAATAAAAAATCCGGCAGCAGCCATTGAAGTTGATTTCAGAAAGTCCCTCCTTGAATTGTTGTTTTTAATTTTCATCGGCCTCTTTATTTCAATGATGATACACTGATTTTTTACTGATTTATTTAATTACAAAACCCATTTCCAAATTTTCAAATTTCCAAATTTTCTCTAGTATGTCCTGTATGTTCTTTTCACGAACTGATTGGCGGGTGCAAAATTAGTCACTTCCATTTTTTCTCCATCCCATAATAATTTCTTTCGTCCGGGGAAAATTTTCTCTCCCTTGCTGTTGGTTTCGCTGTACTGATAACTTCGAACAGCCAGGTTTCCCATAAGAACAGTTTCGGTGAGCGGTCCGGCAACAGCGAAATCGGAACTAGTGTAAGCACCATAACCCTTCTTGCACGCCTGCACCCATTGTTGCTGATGCCCTTCTGTTCCCCCATCTACCAGAGCAATACTGGATTTGGGCATCACCCGGTCTTTCATCAGACTGGAGGGCAACAGGGTTGCATTGGCTCCAAATTTTCCGGCCATTAATTTTCCTTTGGTTCCCTCGAATATCATTCCGCCGTCGACCTTACTCATTTCTTCGTCAGGCAGCAACTCTGCCGGTCTTTCAGGCAGGATTCCGCCGTCGTACCAAACTATTTTTACCGGCACCATTGTGCCGCGTTGCGGAAACTGAATATATGTTTTTGCGGACGGGGGGAATCCTTCTACATTGATCACTTCATCGAAATAGCCTTTATAAACAGAACCGATACTGGTTTCTGCAGAAATTGGGTATCCCAATTTTAAAGCCAGATAAGGCGAGTCAATAAAATGACATCCCATGTCACCAAGCGATCCGGAACCATAATCTACCCAGCCTCTCCAGATCGCTGGCAGATAAGCTGGATTATAGTCCCGGAGTGGCGCTGTACCAAGCCAGAGATTCCAGTCGAGTTCGGGCGGAACATCAAACTTTCCGGTCGGTGAAGCTATGCCCTGGGGCCAGGTCGGTCGGTTTGTCCAAACATGCACCGTATGCACGTCTCCCAGCATGCCGTCCTGTAGCCAGGTTTGGATTAGCCGGATATCGTCTCCGGATGCACCCTGATTTCCCATCTGGGTGACGACTTTATATTTTTTTGCAGCTTCAGTAAGCATCCTGGCTTCATAGATATCATGTGTAAGCGGTTTTTCAACATACACGTGTTTGCCCATTTCCATCGCAGCCATTGCAATGGGAGCATGCATGTGGTCTGGCGTTGTGATCATCACTGCATCAATATGTTTCCCTTCTTTCTCCAGCATCATACGGTAATCCCTATAGTATGGCGCATTCGGCCATTTTTTCCGTGCATTTACCGATCTGCGGTCGTCCACATCACATAAAGCGGCGATATTATCCGAACCATTATTAAAAGCTTTAGGTAGATTGGTTTCTGCCCGGCCGCCCACACCCACTCCGGCGATATTCAATTTGTCGCTGGGTGCGGTGAACCCACGGCCCAGCACATGACGAGGCAGGATCATGATTCCACCTGCTGCATATCCGGTATTCCGCAGGAAGTTTCTCCTCGTGATGGAAGATTTCTTCGAAGACATAGTAACATTTTAACATGATGTAATTAAACCCAGGAGTCGTAGGTCCTATACTAATGAAGCGTCGAGGGTGATCTGGGCATTCAGCAATTTACTCACAGGACAGTTTAGTTTCGCTTCTTCAGCTGCGGCTTTAAACTGGTCGGGTGTGATGCCGGGAACTTTTGCTTTTAAAGTAAGATGGGATTGTGTAATCGTGCCATTGTCGAGCGTAATCTCGCCCTGAACATCCAGCGTATCGGCTGTAATACCCAGACCCTGTAAAACAAAACTCAGTTTCATGGCAAAGCAACCCGCATGAGCAGCTGCAATCAATTCTTCCGGATTGGTGCCGACTCCTTCTTCAAACCGGGATTTATACGAGTATTGGGCATTTTTTAATGTGGCGCTCTGCGTAGTAAGTATTCCTTTTCCATCCTTTCCGGATCCATTCCAAATTGCGGAGGCAGTACGTTTCATAAAAATATAAATTTTAGAAACGTAAGATAGGAAAAACTAGTTCACGCCAAGCAGCTTCACATCAAAATACACAGGTGCATCCGCAGGAACGACTATTTTACCGGTCAAATTATTCGTGACACCATTACATCCCCAGGCGAGCGCAGAAGGAATAAATAATTGAATGTGACCCCCGACTCCGATTTTGGGCAAACCGATTTGCCATCCGTATATAAGTTGATTCAATGTAACCCCCATGAGATTTGTATTGGAGGCAGAATCAAAAATACTCTTATCCATCAGTCTGGCTACATAGGTTACGGTCAGTACCGAATATCCATAGAACTTAGTAGCATTTCCTGAATCGATGATATGATAATATAAGCCGGTTGAGTCATGAGTAAGCGGTATGCTGTCGCCTGCAAAACTAATGAGCGCTGCAGAATCATCATTTATGGATTTATTGGAACATGGTGGAGTGCTCGGAACAGGAGTACCTTTTGTACATGACAAATAACACAACACAACAATGCCGGACAGGATAATCATTACTAATTTTTTCATAGCGGGTGCAATATTAATGCAAATAATTTAATGGGACTTTAATTCCTGGCTACTAAACGCAAAAGGTAGCAGATTCGTTGCCTTTTCAAGAACAAAAATTTCGCCGGTTGAGCCGCCCAAAATCACGCGAATGGGCAGGCCGAAACGTTGTTCATATTCTGCCAGGCTTTGCCTGCAAATACCACAGGGACTGATTGGCCGGTTGCTGTCACCCATTTCATTGATATAGGTCAAGGCCAGGGCGGTAACAGCTATTCCAGGCGAAACTGCAGAAACAGCAGACAGGGCTACACGTTCTGCACAGATACCCGCTGGAAAACTTGCATTTTCCTGGTTGGAGCCTGTTATGATGCTACCATCGCTCAGGCGAAGGGCGGCACCGACCCTGAAATTTGAATATGGCGCATAGGCATGACTGGTAGCCAGGCGTGCAGCGCTCAGAAGCCGCGCATCTTCCGGATCCAGGGCCAGTATGTCCGGATAAATCTGCACTGGAATCAGTATGCTGGTTTGCTGCATGCGATTGGAAAGGAATTATTTGATTTTATTAAACAGTCGGCTCCAGCGCACACCATTTTTCCAGCTCATCCAGATCATCCAGGCTTCTCCGACCACATGATCTTCCGGTACAAATCCCCAGAAACGGCTGTCCTGACTCTGGTGCCGGTTATCGCCCATCATCCAATAGTAGTCCATTTTGAAAGTATAACTCGTGGATTCTTTTCCGTTAATAAATATTTTGCCGTTCTGCATTTCGAGTTTGTTATTCTCATAATTACGAATAACTCTTTCATATGCGGGATAATTCGCGGAATTCAACATCAGTGTAGTTCCTTTTTTGGGTATCCAGATCGGTCCGTAATTATCCACTGTCCAGTTGTATTGCGGATCATATGGAAATTGTGCCTTGCTGCTGTCAATATACGGGGTAATGTTTTTCGCCAACCCGCTTTTGATCATTTTATCACGGGCACCGGCTGTCAATAACATAAAATACCGGTTGGCAACTCCTGTTTGCTGAAATTCTTCACCGTTGTTGATATCGACATCGTATTCCTCCCGCATCACAGTTTCATCAAGTTGCTGTCCTCTTGTCATTACAAGATAATTTGTTTCCGAAAACGGTGGAAGCGGAGTGGGCTTTCCATTGATGTATACAATCTGGTTGATGATCTGCAGAGTATCACCCGCAACACCTGTGCACCGTTTGATGTAATTTTCCTGTTTATCAACCGGACGCACAATCAGCGGGTATTGATCCGGGTCACTGAGAATGATTTCACGACCGGCATTCATATCCCCATTTCCAAGCATGCGTGCTACATTATAGTAGGGTTGCTCGGATTGATATTCCTCTTTGTTAATTACCGTGTCTCCGGCTGGGAAATTAAATACGACCACATCATTTCTCTTAACAGGAGCGGCAAACCAGCGGGTATAGGGAATGTGAATCCATTCCACATACGATTTTATGTTGAAAAGAGGCATGGTATGATGCACAAATGGCATTGCGATGGGCGTATTGGGGATGCGTGGCCCATAACTGAATTTGCTCACAAACAAAAAATCATTGACAAGCAGGGTTTTTTCCATTGAAGGTGTCGGTATCACATAAGCTTCAAAAATAAAAGTACGGATCAGCGTGGCAGCGACAATTGCAAAAATGCCAGCATCAACCCACTCCCGAGCGGCAGATTTCTTATATTTCTTTGCAGCATCAGCCCCGACGTATTTGTCCTCCTTATTAAGGCCGACATATAAAAAATATAAACCGACTGTACATACAGTCAGAACATGCTGGTAGAACCGGAATTTGCCGAAAGTTTTTACAAACTCCACGTTTATGGCAAGCGTAATAAACCAGCCCACCACTGGAATGAATTGCAAAAAAAACCAGAGTAGCGGTCTTTTACTTAGCCTGAGCATTTCAAAACTATTCAATACCGGAACCAGACCCATCCAGGCAGACACCCCTGCTTTTTTAAACATGAAGAATAATCCGAATGCAGGAAGTACAAATAAAAACAGGGAGATTAAAAGAAGTACCAGAATCTGATGGGCAGTCATTTAAGCAATTTTAGATTTGGGGGCAAATGTACCATAATAAACAGGCATTAAAATACTGCAGCGGTTCTGATTGCCTGAACCGTTCGGCACATTTAGGCAATTTTTAAGAGGGTTATTTTTTGGGCAACACATAATTCGCCACGTCTTCACGGCTTATAGATTTGGAAGAAAGAATGATCAGCCGTTCCACCACATTACGTAGTTCACGAATATTTCCCGTCCAATTGTACTCCTGCAGGGCACGGATCGCTTCGTCATCGATTACCTTGCGGGCGATCCCATATTCATTACAGATATCTGTCAGGAATTTATCGATGATGAGGGGAATATCGTCCTTTCTTTCATTCAGGGAAGGCACATGAATGATAATCACACTGAGCCTGTGATACAAATCCAACCTGAACGTTTTTTCATCCACTTCACGTAGCAAATCTTTGTTGGTAGCCGCGATTACCCGTACATCGACATTTATATCCTTATCACCGCCTACGCGTGTAATTTTTCCTTCCTGTAGGGCTCGAAGTACTTTGGCCTGCGCATTGGGACTCATATCACCGATTTCATCCAGGAAAAGAGTGCCCGTATTTGCCTGTTCAAATTTTCCAATTCTTTGTTTAACGGCCGAAGTAAAAGAACCTTTTTCATGGCCGAATAATTCGCTCTCTATAAGTTCGCCCGGAATAGCCGCGCAGTTCACTTCTATAAGCGGCCCTGTGGCGCGATTGCTTTTTTCATGCACCCATCTGGCTACAAGCTCCTTGCCAACACCATTTTCACCGGTAATAAGTATGCGCGCATCTGTGGGTGCCACTTTGTCTATCGTGTCCCTGATTTTTTGAATCGGAATGGATTCTCCAATCATATCCTGCACCTTGCTCACCCTGCGCTTCAAAACTTTTGTTTCGGCGACCAGCGAGGTTTTATCCATTGCATTTCTGATGGTAATCAACAGGCGGTTGAGGTCGGGCGGTTTTGAAATATAATCGTAAGCACCTTTCTTGACCGCTTCAACCGCGGTTTCAATCGTGCCGTGACCAGAAATCATAATGATGGGCAGATCAGGATTGGATTCCTTGGCTTTTTCCAAAAATTCAATCCCGTCCATCTTCGGCATTTTAATATCACAGAGTATGACATCGTATTCCTTTTCCCTGAATTTCCTGAAGCCCTCCTCCCCGTCACCGGCTTCGTCAATTTTATATCCCTCATATGAAAGGATTTCACTTAAAGTTTTGCGTATTGCCTTTTCATCATCTATAATCAGAATATTCGACATATTTTTCCAGTTTCTATAAAATTAAAGGCCGGATTTTCAGCCAATTAGACGGCAATTTACTTCAAGTACGGGTCATTTGGATAACCGGGGTTAAATCCTTTACCGACCGGGAGTTTACCTTAGTAAAAATACGTTGCAGGTACCGGTTTGTCTGCTTATTTTGTGAATGTCAATATTGTTAGAAAAACCCGATTTAAAATGTAACCCTATGAAACAGGAATTAGACCATTCCGCAAAAGCGCCCGCAAAGGTGTTTTTAAAACTGGCCGTATTTGGATTTGTATTAATTGGTTTTGCTTATATTTCCCTTGTGATAATGGGAACTGCTCTGAAAGCCATCCACTAAATAATCAACTCCCGGATCAGCATATCTGACCGGGATTTCTATTTTATGACTTCCAGTTGGACAATCGCATCCACGGGATCCAACGGGATCCCTTTTAAGTTTATCATAATATATTTATCCTCCAGGACCTTCACTTTAAGCGCGCGGCCACCCATTTGCGCGGCTTTGACTGTATAAGGCATTTTCACAAAAAATTTATCGCCATCCGTTTTAAAGATGTGCAGCCAAACGGTGTTGCCCCTTTCCGTGATGGCACCCCAGGCTTGCGGTCGCATATAACCTGCATGGCTACCGTAAATCGTATATCCGTTTTGTTTTAACCAGCTGCCCATACTATCCAGACGATCAGTAAAAGCTGGTTGGATTTCACCATTGGGTAAAGGACCAATATTCAATAATAAATTGGCTCCATAGCCGGCCGCGTTGATCAGCAGCCGGATCAATTCACTGCTTGATTTATAATGCGTGTCTGTGATATTGAAACCCCAGGAATTATTAATGGTTTCACAGGTTTCCAGCGGAAGATTGGAAACTGATGCTCCACCAAACCCCGTACTGTTTCCTCCGGGCAGGTCCTTTTCGAACATTTGAAAATCCTCTCCCGGAATTGGTGTGAGGTGATGATTGTTGCCGATCAGGCATTGGGGCTGGAGCTGGTGGATCATGGAATAAATTTCTTCCAGATGCCAGTCCACCGCCGGTTTATTTGTTTTATCGTGGTCATTCTGCAACTGATCCCAATAACCGTCAAACCACACACCTGCGATAGGTCCATATTGAGTGAGCAGTTCGGTTAACTGGGCTTTCATAAAAGCGATATAATGATTCCAGTCGCTTTTGGCTGTTCTTCCCGTGCCATGGCCGGTTCTGCCGGTTTCATACTGATAATCGCTGCGATACCAGTCCAGCAAAGAATAATATACAAATAGCTTTATCCCCTGACGATGGCATTCATTGGCAATTAGTTTTACAGCGTCCTGTTTCCAGTCAGTATTTGTGATTTTCCATTCTGATTGTTTTGTATCCCAGTCACTGAAACCATCGTGGTGGCGGGTAATCAGTGTGATATACTGCATGCCGGCGCGTTTGGCAGCAGATACCCAAAGTTTTGCATCAAAACGTATGGGATTAAAGATGGTTTGCAGCCGGGAATATTCCGAAACTGTGATATTCCGGTTGTTCATAACCCATTCTCCATCCCCCGGTACACTGAATGCACCCCAATGAATGAACATACCAAAACGGGCGCTGTCAAACCATTTTCTGGCTAACAGATTTTCTGCAGATGGCTGGTATAGTGACTGGGCATGGGATGCCAACATGATGGTAGCCGAAAACAGGATGGTGATTAGCCCTTTCATATGACTGTGATTTATAGCCTGCCTGTAAAATTATTTATTCAGATACATCACTTCCTTCACCATCTTCACGATTTTTTCTACGGAAGGCATCGCAGCAGCAACCAGATTGGCTGCATAATGCAACGGCGCATCAGCAGCAGTAATACGTCGTATGGGTGCATCAAGATAATCGAACCCCTCTTTCTGAATGGTATAGGCGACTTCCGATGAAATAGATGCAAAAGGCCACTGCTCTTCAACGATCACCAGGCGATTGGTTTTCTTTACACTTTCGAGTACCGTCATCCAGTCCAGTGGACGAATCGTACGCAGGTCAATCACTTCGGCACTGATACCTTCTTTCTCCAGTTCAGTGGCTGAAGCCAGAGATAACTTAACCATTTTGTTGTAAGCTACAATAGTCACATCCGTTCCCGGACGGGCAACATGGGCTTTTCCCAGTTCAATATAATATTCTGCCTCAGGTATTTCGGATTTATCCCCGTACATGACCTCACTTTCCATAAAAATGACCGGATCTTCCTCATAACGAATGGCCTGTTTTAGCAGTCCTTTGGCATCATAACCATTACTTGGAGAAACAACTTTGAGGCCCGGAATATTGGCAAAATAACTTTCAAATGCAGTGGAATGCTGGGCTCCCAGCTGACCTGCCGAGCCATTTGGCCCGCGAAATACGATCGGACATCCTACCTGTCCTCCGCTCATAGCCAGCATTTTGGAGGCAGTATTCAGGATCTGATCAAGCGCCAGGACGGCAAAATTAAAAGTCATGTATTCCAGGATGGGCCGAAGGCCGTTTTGTGCAGCACCTACGCCGACAGCCGTAAAACCGAGCTCGGAAATCGGCGTGTCAATAACCCGTTTGGGGCCGAATTCATCGAGCATATGCTGACTTACCTTGTACGCTCCATTGTATTCCGCCACTTCCTCGCCCATCAAAAAAACCCGGTCGTCCCGGCGCATTTCTTCACTCATGGCTTCGCGTAAGGCTTCCCGGAAAGCGATTTGTCTCATTTAGATGAATTTAAGGAGGGGCAAAAGTATTGAGGAATGGGGAATCGGCAATGAGGATTTTCGTTTAATCGTCCTTTTTCCACCAAAAATCGAAGGAATAATCTCTCTGGTCGAAATAGTTATGAAAAGGGAGGCATACGGAGCATCTTTGTATTGTCAATGCATTGAGCCACCAAGATGAAAACAACCCAAATCCTGAGAAATCAAAAAGTCCTAAAGAACATTATATCGATCCCTAAATCCTGACCTGAGAAAAACCGAAAATTCCTAACCTGTAAAACCGACCGAATAACCCCTAAACCCTGACCTGGAAAAAATCGAAATCGAAACCTAAAGAGTCCCAATCCTGAGAAACCAAAAATCCAATCCGTAAAGATCCAAATCCGAAGAAAACCATTCAGAAAGCAAAATCCAATCCTGAAACCATCCGATCATCCTGTGAAAACGATTAAAGCTGATTCGCCTTCCTGCGAATAGCATCAGTAAAACCAGTATCGTTGAAATCCGGATCCTAAAAACCGATCAACCTTCATGATCAGTTTAATGTGCTGACCTACCCGGTTTAACGAATTGAAAAGCCGTCCTGCTTATAGCGGAACGGCCTTTTCATTTTGCAGTATGGTCAGGAATTTTTTATTTTTAAAGTATTACTTTTTAATGATCCCCAGACTATCCAGTTCTCGCAATGCAATCATGGGTTGCTGCCCGGTGCTGATTTTCAAAATGACCAGATTGGCGACCTGCAAAGCATCATCTTCCGATTTAAAAGCCTGTTTTCCCGGTATTCCGGGTATATAATCCTGTTTAATGTAGATCCGGTCGCTCGAAGTGTCTTTTACATCTTCGGTTGACAGATAAATTTTGTATCCCCATCCAAGTTCTGTTCTAACCGGGACAGCGTACATAAATTTTTCACCGTTATGACTTTTTCTGCTCATAAAAAAAATTACCGCGATGCCGATCAGCAACGCGGTAACCGCTATAAGCGAAAATTGGTTCCTAATTGTCATTGGGGTTCTCCGTAACATTTGGCTGGAACTGGCGCAAATAATCCGAAGCACCCGGCTGACCCGGAGCACTTCTTCCGGTGGCTACATAACCAAGTCCTGCCACATTAAAACCAACCGCACCCGTGGTTGGCGGCCCTTCAAAAGGTGTTTTTTGCACCCAGAGATCCTGTGCAAAATTGTACTCCCAGGTAGCCGTAAGATTTACGCCGTTTTCACCGCAGCTGATATAAGCATAGTCTCCGATAACAAATGCTGATCCATTCCAGCGGGCGATGGTTGTATAAGTATCATCAAACGACTCACTGCTGTAGTTGGAAATATGATTTAATTCAGTCCAATTTGCAGTATCAACAGCTGCCGGATTGTATACCCAGAAATCCGTTTGCATCACACCGCTGTTTACGCCGGTAACCACGTATGCTTTATTGTTGTATGTGAAGGCGACAGCACCAAATCTCTTGTTGCCGCTGAAACCTACATCAGTCCAAACGTCTAATGTTGGGTCATATTTATAAAAATCTTTCAAAGCGTTACTTCCGTCAAAACCAGTACCCACGTAGCCAAAATTACCCAGGCCGAATGCAACGGCTTCATAACGCGCGCTTCCCGGAAAATTAGTTTTTCGCGTCCAGTTATTTGCAACCGGATCGAATTCCCACATATCGTTCATGTAGGTTAAATTATTACTATATCCTGTTCCAACATATCCCTTGCTGCCGGCTGAAAAACCAACACCTGAACTCCTGGCTGCCGAATCAGGTAAACTTGATACCTGCGACCAGATATTAGAAGAAGGATCATATTTCCAAAAATCAGCATACCGGGTATTCAGACCATCCCATCCCGTACCGATGTAAGCAAAATTGCCAATTACAAAAGAAACCGCTTCACTGCGGGCGGGCCCATTCAGCTGAGATTCTGTTACCCAGTTACCGCTTTGGGTATAAGGGACAGAATTTTTATGACAGGAAAACAAAGTGAATAAAACGAAAAGTGAGAATACGTGGAAGTAGATCCGCTTCATATTGTTATATTAATATCGGGTGTTTTGTAGCGATAAAAGTATTTTATTTGCAGCGCGAAATACGGACAATTCAGGGGATTTCACAAAAATTTATCAAATAACACAATGCGTTTCAATTGTTAATCGAATTCAAAAAACATACTTTTGCCCTTTTAGAAAGTGCGGTAAGAAGAAAAATGAATCTAGATAACCCGATACCTGACAACACGATTTCCCGCATCAGCCTTGTCAGTTTTTTTCAACAGTCCGAAACCGGATCCTTAATCAGGAGAAATTAGCATGGGAAGGAAATGTTTTTTCAGAAGTCGTCTATTTCTACATTCAATAGCCGTTTTCTTCACGTTGGTTTTGGCAGCTTGTTCCAAACCGCAAATCCGCTTCGATGGTGTATATAATCCGGACAACGCCACCAATGTTATTGCCATCGATACCTTTTCTGTTCAGGTAAGCTCTGTTTTCCTGGATTCATTTCCGACCAACGGCACCAAAGCTCAATTGCTCGGCAAATACATAGATCCGTTTTTTGGGACCATTTCATCGCAGAGTTATACGGATATCGGCGCACCGTTTTTTCCGCCGGTCATAACCAATTATTCAACCTACGATTCCATAGTGCTGATCATGCGGATCGACAGAACATTTTATGGTGATACTTCAAACGTGCAGGGATTCCTTGTAAGTCAGCTCACACAGACAATGAATTTTCCCCCCAATCAAACTGCATTTTACAATAACAGTTCCATTCCTTATAACCCAACTGTGTTGGGCTCAGCATACGTGAAGATCAGACCCCTGGCGGGAGTTACCAGTCAGCTTAGAGGAGACTCCATTGTTGTAACCATGCCCAACAGTATGGGTGAAGCACTCTTCGGCCTGTTATACCGACAGCCAGATACACTTACAACCCCCGCTCAATTCAGGGAGTATTTCAAAGGATT
>JBGPBW010000051.1:0-23325 GCA_041481385.1 Puia sp. | reverse complement strand
ATTAAAGTAATATTTTTTTAAATCGAAAATTTTTTTTGTGATGAATATATTTAAAAAGTAACAAAAGTTATGCACAGTAATTTTTCTTAGTAAAAATGCGAATCCCGAAATAATATTTATTTGTAATTCGTCGGTAGTCTTTCTTTCCTAATCATTCAACGATTCTGTTTTCATCTGCGCGGGTAATTTTTTTCCCGTTCGTCGGAAGATGAGTAATGAAAAACACTTATGAGTCTAATTTTTAATTAGATAGAATGTGATTATTAATTATCAACCATTCGATTATGTAATTGTCAATGGTTGTTCAGCCTGCCTTAACCATGGATAATTCCGGAATGGTCATCATGAAGGATGAATCGCCGGCATTGATTTCAAGCACCTCACCGCGGTATCTGAAATGATAGGGTCGACCCGAGGTATTGCCGATAATTTTCAGGGAAGAATGTCCTGTGTACATAAATTTTATTTTGGGATTCCCGGAGCTGGCTGACGCATTGCTTGCCATGGGATGACTGGCCGGATTTGTCTTATTGTATTGTGACCTCTTGTTTCCGCAGTTACACATCGTGGTAAATTTAATTTTTTTCAAATATTTTTAGAGGTGGTCGCCTGTTCAAGTAAACACGCGGCTCCGGATAATGCGAGCCAGCATAAAATTTTCTCTAACCAGTCTTTCCCAACCCATAAACCAAAAGGAAGTGCTACCCAGATACTCAAACAATAAAAGCAGTCCAGCAAATTACCAAAAAATCCATCACCAGCTTTTTTCCGTAAAATAAAAATCAAATCGAAAGGACCGTCTTCCTTGCCCAACAGATGGGTGAGGCGCCAGACAACCAAAATAGATATGATGAAATAATAGGAATTCAATTTTGTCTTTTTATGGCTGCTTCATGAATAACTATACAATTTACAATTGAATTGCGAATCTCTCAAGAACTGTAAACTCACTTTGCCCTCCTCGTCAATAAGCGGGGGCTAATGACGGACGCCTGATGATCCAGACAAGGATCTGGTAAACAATGTTATGATATGGCATTAACTTCAATTTCATTGACGTACTTTACCCCGGGATTCTTCGTTTTAATATATAGAATACTTTGATTAGAACAAGCTAACCACGCCAATGAGAAAATTCCCAATTGCTACCTGCTGTATTTTATTATTTTCTATTTCTTCCTTGTTTTCACAGAAGTTGCCTAAGACGCTTTTATGGAGAATCAGCGGGAACGGTCTGACCAAACCTTCTTATATCTATGGCACTATGCACGTTCAGGATCCCCGTTTATTTATTCTTGGAGACTCTCTACTAAATGCCATCAGCAAATGCGAGGGCTTCGCCAACGAAATTGACCTGAACCAGATCACTCCAATGGTTACGGAGATCGTTCAACAGGAAATGTCGAATGCGGTATTTGTAAAAAGAATGGTTTCTAAGGAAGTATTTGACCATTATGGACCTGCTCTGTCTAAGAAATTAAATAAACCCGCGGAGGAAATTACCACAATAGATATTCTAAAGGAAAAGAACAAATGGATCGATGAAAACATGAATGGGAAAAAGATGCAGACTTTTCTGGATGCCTATTTGACAGGTCTGGCCGACAGACAGGGCAAATGGATAGGAGGCATAGAAGATTTTTCTGATCAGAGCGGCCTCTTTAATTCTTTAGTCGACGAATCAGATATTAAACAACTGGCTTATGGCGACAAAACGGGTGAAACCGATGAAATGGAAAAGATGACAAAGATCTATCTGAATAACGATCTCGAGGGGTTTCAGCTATTAATAAATGGGATGGATAGTAATTATAAGGATAAGCTTTTGATCAAAAGAAATCATAAAATGTCATTTCGGATCGATAGCCTTGTTCATATTCGTTCTATGGTCTTCGCTGTTGGAGCAGCCCATCTGCCAGGGGAAGACGGTTTGATACGCTTACTCAGGGCCAGAGGTTTTAGCGTTGATCCGGTATTCAGTTCAAAAAAAATCAAACCCGAAGACTATCAGGTCCATGATGTTGTCAGACCCTGGGTAGAAGTGAGTGACGCGGATGGGCGTTATAAGGTTTTGATGCCGGGTGAGCCAGGTAATATCCGCTTATATGGGTTTCTTTCCATGAAAATGTATTATAATATTTTCAATGGCACTTTATATATGGTATCCAGCTTCCCTGTCCCTTATAGCAGTAAGGGCATTGACAGTGCAAAGAATACCATGCTGAAACAGATATTCGGCGGGTCAGATTATAAATTGGAGAAGCCATTGGAAATAAATGGTATTAGCGGGAGTTCTTTTATTCAGAAAAAAGCCAGCGGATATAAAAAGTTATATTTCCTGGATGTGGAGAACACCATTTATTTCGCTGTGGGCTTTTCCGTCTCCGAAAAGGAAAGCAGCCTGCAGGCGATCAATCAGTTTTTCAATTCTTATCAGCCTATTGTTATCCATCCTCTTCAGAATAATAACGATTATACTTATACCGATTCCGTTCACTCCTTTGAAGTTTTATTGCCTTCAAAGCCAAGCCCCATTGACAATTTGCCCTCTTACGATAAAACATTAAAAGCGGTTTTGATGATATCCACCGACCTTCAGACAGGCACTTATTATTTTTGCGGAACCAATGCGTGTAACAAAGGTTATGCGTTTCCAAATGACAGCTCCACAATCCATATCGTTCAAAATAATCTCAGAAAGAGATTTTCTAATATTAGCCTGGATACTACATATTCTGAAAATAACCGACGCATTCTGGAAATGAATGGTTCTATGGTGAATAATTCCATGATGGCCAAAACGAAAATCATATTAAGAGGAAACCGCTATTATACATTGCTGATCATGTATGCACCCGGGAAATGGAATGAGAAGATGGATAAAACCTTAGCTTCTTTTCATCCGATAAATAATCGGGCGAGTCACTGGGCCAACGAAATTGCTCCAGATTCTCTTTTTACGACATGGGCACCAGCTGGTTTTTCTTATTCGAACGGAAAGGATAGTAACGCGGCCTTACAAAATCCGCACTACGAATGTTTCGATTCCAACCGGGTTCATATTTATATTATGCAGGTAGATACACTTGATAAGTATTTGTGGAAGAAAAATGAATCGGAGCTTTGGGAATATGAAAAAAATAAATTTGTGGGTAATTCAGATACACTTTTGTCCGAAAGAATAATCAGGAAAGACGGGCTTTATCAATATGAATTTTTATACAGGTCAAAAAGTAGTAATAATTTCCTACGCATGCACATGTGGCTGCGGGGTAATATGGTGTACCGGATGGTAACAATCCAGGAACCTGAGACCATTCGGGATGAAAATGTTAATCGCTTTTTTGAGCAATTCCATTTTAACAGGTTTGTGGAAGATACCCACATCTTTGATTCAAAAACAAAACTCTTGTTGAATGACCTGCGTTCCGCTGATACACCTATATCGAGAAAAGCAAACAAGGCCCTGCCCAAAGCTCCCTTTGATGCAACGGAAATTCCTTTGCTTCAGGCAGCTGTTTTGATAAGCTATCCTGAGGACAGCATACTGACAAATTCTACAAATGGAGAAATAGCCGAAAGGATAATTCAGCTAAACGATTCTTCTTGTGTTGGATTTGCGCGGAAGCATTTTGTCGGTGCAGTCGATGCTGAAGTAAAGAATGCCTTATTGGATTTAATGAGTGCCTGGCATACCCGAAACAACTATGATAGTCTGGGTAAACTGCTTGTTGCATCACCGCCAAAATATGCAATTCCGAAATGGATTACCAAAAAATGGCATGATAGCCTTGAGATAGCCGCAAGTTTATTTCCAACGGTATTGCCCCTGCTTAATGATTCCGTGATGGCTTCCGCCATTTTTGACCTGGCTGATGCCCTTCTGAAAGACAGCCTGATATCCATCGCAATTTTTAAACCCTGGCAACAGACGATCCTGCAATTCGCAGATTTACGTTTTAGAAAAACACTGGCGGACACGCTCTATTATTCAGTATCTGACTACTCAGTGATTTATATATTACAGCGAATGAAAACAGATTCCTGTAATGCCATGCTGAAAAAATGGCTGGGTGTTGTGGGTAATTTATATCACAAACAAGATATTGTTTTGAACCTGTTGAAAAATAATCAGGCTGTTAGTCCATCTGTTATATTGGATCTGGCGTCATACGACGATACCCGGCTGGATCTGTACCGGAATCTGAAAGAATATAAAAGGACCGCCTTGTTTCCCGCGAAATACCTGACCCAGTCATTCTTTGCAATAGCACTTGCCCGTGAAGCTGCGGGGCAATTTGATGAACAGGAAACAGATATCACATTTCTCCGAATAAAAGAAATGGCATGGCATGGTAAAATGAGCAGGTTTTTCTTTTACGATTTGTATTTGAAAGACGATGAACAGCACTTTCTGGCAGAAGCAGGACCTTACAATATCAACAAGACGAGCATTTCATTTTCAGAAGCTTCGGGCGATGTTTTTGGGAAAGAGTATTATGATGAGAAGAATGCCGACAAACAAATGAAGGCGCTTGTTCAACAGCTCAATAAGAAATAGGATGAAGTGATGGACTCAAATCCCGGGCATCCAGACATTTCCTAATTCAATACATCGTTGGTGTATCTGTTGAAATAACTGTTTTGGCAGATTATCGGGTATGGGGGGTAAGTCCAATGTTTGTGCGGGCGTACCAAACTCTTTAAATACGGTTTCAAAACCCGCAGGTGTTATCAGCAATAAAGCTTTTGCTGTGTCGCTAACGAGGTTAAAACTATGAGCCACTTCTTTAGGCAATACAATCAGCTCGCCGGTTCCGGCCCTGAATTTTTTATCACCAGCCTGGAAATCGATTATACCTTCCAGCATGTAAAACGATTCATCTTCATACTTATGAAAATGGGGAGGCGGCGTAAAGCCTTTTCTGAAAAAACAATGGATGAGCGTATAGGCATCATCTGTATCCTTGCCTGTTGCTAAAAAAGAAAAAGTATGGGCCAGGTAATGAACAGAATTTTCCAGTGTTGGTTTTTGACTGAGCGATAAACGCGATAATGTTTCCGGCATAAAAAAGGGTTTTAATAAAGGTAGCGGCACCCAATACCTTTTTTCTCTACCAAATGGTAGATTTTACACGATCCACCCCAGTTCTACTGCTTTTAAAATAGCAGAACTCCTGTTGCCTACATCCATCTTCTGGTAGATATGAAGTGTATGTGTTTTAACCGTACCTGCCGACACAAACAAGTTTTCTGCAATCAATTTATTGGGCAGGCCGGTTACCAGTAAAAAAAGAACTTCCTTTTCTCTTTCAGTAAGTAGTTGTAATGTTTTTTTTGATCTGGCCGGCAGTTCTTCAATACTGTTCCACCGCCATTCCTTTGTCCTTCCTTTCCCCTGTACAAACGGCGCTGCGGATATCCTGGCCAATTCCAAAGCCCTTACCACAAAATTTCCTACTGTCTTTAATACAAAGAGATGATGAGGTTGGTATACATTCTTATGGATTGTTCTTACCACGACCAGCCCCACCACTTTATCATATAATTTTAAGGGAGTATACAAAGCCGCTTTGGGTTGTATGCCAGCCAGTGGCTCTGGCTTTATAGAAAGGTACCTGCTGTATTCCCTGTCAAAATCATTCATAAAAATATCCTGTTCATGCCGGATACACCAGGAAGCGAGACGGCCATCATCTGAAGCATCAACAGAAAAATCAGGAAGTGGTTTGCCCTCTTCTATCATTCCGGTGTAATGAATCATTGCTTCTTTTTCATCATAAATACCGACACAAAACTGGTAAGCATCAATCAATTGATTTACATTCTGATAAATGACAGCAATGATTTCCCTAACCGAAAGGCGGGGCGTTATAAGATCGGTTATTTCATTCAAAATACGAAGTTGCCCGGTCCAATCAGCATCAGCATCGTTTGAAATACTATTGGTCCAGGAAGAGAACTGATCTTTAAAAGATTTATTCAAAATTTACCCATAGATTATTCAGGAGTATCTAAATTTAGTCAATTAGCAACAACTGGCCAGTACCCGTACGTTTATGGTACAAGACATGCTAAGTCTTTTCTTATTTAGAAAGTTTAAAAATGGAGTAGAGAACAATTGACATTTAGTAATTATTAATTATTAATGCAGAAAATTCGCTGCATGAGAAGAATTAATCATTAATATTTAAAAATTAATAGTTTTATTAACCACCTTATCACTTATCCGCATTAGCCCGTCTAAATAAATGCATAGTTGCTTCGCGCATGAGGGGCGTTCAATTCCACTTTGTAAAAAATAGCCCTTAAATACAATAATTGAAGTTATGAAAACAAAGATCATTGTCCTCGCAATCCTTGCGTTATTAACTGCTTGTGGTAAATCTGACAATAGTTCGGTGGTGATAACCCCCAATCCTCTGCCAAGAGTCTGGTTCTATGGAGATTCCATGACGGAAGGACTTGGTGTTTCGAATCCCTCAAATAGATGGACTAGTCAGCTAAGTGGTCTAAAAAAATGGTATGAAGTTAATGAAGGCAAATCTTATGAAACACTGCTACAAGGTCCGGCATCCGAAGATATTGGTCACACTTCTTTTTTTTCAAAATATCAAACGGCGATAATCACCCGGCCTACTGATGGCAAGTATATTTTTATTGCCTATGGAGGAAATGATTGCGCTTTTAATTTTGCGGATTACACAACCGATCTATTTTCTACGCAACTGTAAACAATTATCAGTTTTGCCAACAGTAAAGGATGGACGAATAATAGCATTGTGGTATTGTGTGGTTATTTTGAGAATAAGGCTTCCTGGCAAATTTCATATGGTGGTGTGACATTTGACAGCGCTGCTACAATGACAAGGTATAATTCATTTATAGCAGCAGCACAAACCGTAGCCAATAATAATGCGGGTGTTTATTTTGTTAACCCATTTAATACCTATGATGAGTCTGAGCTTGCTGATGGGCTTCATGCGAATGATGCAGGGCATGCAGCGATAGCTCAGTATGTGGCTTCTTTGGTACCATAACAGTTTAGTTAGACGGGGTTGGAAACCATTCTGACCTTGGCCGAACCGCACACCCCTTGTTCAATTAAATATCGGGATAACATCGAACGGCCGATAACCTATATAAGAGGTGTATTGGGTTTTTCGGCATGGAATCCGTTATTTGCCACACCTCCTCATCCTGATTTTCCATCGGGCCATTCAACCGGGGCTGGCGCAATGGAAATAGCGCTTACCAATTTGTTTGGCGCCAATTATCATTTAACAAATCATACCTATGATTACCTCGGAATGCCCGCCCAAAACTATAGTTCATTTGCAGATATGGCGGCACAAATCGGTAACGCCAGGGTGTTGGCTGGTATTCATACTCGTTATGCCTGTGAGCAGGGGCGGTTCCAGGGCCAAATAGTTGCACAGAACATACTTAATAAGATTCAGTTTTTGAAACAGTAGATTAGTATAAGCTCTGGCAGATTCAATTAGTCTGCCAGAGCCTTATCGGTAATAATTAACAATTGCGTACTACATCTTCAAAAATTTCTTTACAGTCGTCTCACTACCATTACCGGAAATTATTTTCACGAAATAAACACCAGCAGGCAGGTTGGCAATATTGATCTGTGTATTTGTTGAGCCGGAACCCAGCGTTTTCGTAAATAAATCAGCTCCGTTCACATCTATAACGGTTATGGTTATCTGGCCTTCAAGGGATGGGGAGAGACTCACATTCAATATATTATTCGCCGGGTTTGGATAGATGCCCGTTAAACCCGTTAATTCCTCTGTAGGCTTAATCATGTTAAGTACAGAATTATCATCATCCCTTGTAGATCTGCAATTGATGCTGCCCATCCATATTTCAGTACCATACGTTAATGAATATCCAGTAAATGTCAATTGGTTGCCGACCATCTTCATATTTGACATACAGCAAACAGTATTAAGCGCTGAGCTGTTCACCGGATTGGTACTATTAGCCGTTCCACCCGACGCCCATAGTGCTCCATTATTTAAAAAATATAATTGATTATCGGCACCTATAAGGTTGTTGATACCATAACTGCCGTCCGGGCCAGGTGTGATATCTTCCACCAATTGAGTGCCTTTGGATGTGCCATCCGATTTCCATAACTCATACCCGTGGTCGCTGTCGTATGCCGTAAAAAATATCAAAGATCCTGCACCCGTCAGCAGGGACGGAAATGATGAATTATAGTCTCCGGTATAGATGTCCTTTACCATTTTGGTTCCCTGAGATGTGCCGTCGCTGGCCCAGAGCTCATAACCTGCGGTTGTATTAAAATCATCGGCGGTAAAAAAGAATTTTTCATTTGTCTTTGCAAAGGGAACCCAGGATGCCACATAAATGCTTTTGACCAGCGATGCTCCGGAAACACTGCCGTCAGACGACCATAGGTCCTGATAAAAGTTCACAGGATCATTTGCAGTAAAATAAACCTTATTCTTAAATGCAAATAAATTCTGTGGATATGTAGCACCGTTAAGAGGCACTACATGAGTTCCGGAACCTGTTCCGTCGGTCACCCAAAGCTCAAGCGTATAATTCATAACATTATAATCAATAAAAAACAGATTCTTTCCAACCGGAGTCGGACTGATATTGTAATATGTGTTAAGATCTGTTTTAACAGCATAGGTTCCTTTGGTTGTTCCATCACTGCGCCAAAGCTCTTGCAAATAGGTTGTATAATTAAATATGACCAGGTACAGCAGGTTATCCGTCGCAACCGGCGCCGATCCATTTTCAACAAAGCCATGGTTATTGATCAAATCTTCAAGGGGAGGCGCGGATATCATAGACGTTCCTTTTGGAGTACCATCTGTTTTCCAGAACCGGTTTACCAGATGCACATCGGAGCCATGATCCTGCTGGGGTATGGGATTGTCAATATTTGCAAAGAAATAAGTTGTGTGTTTTAAATTTGCCGGGAGACTGGGCCATGAATCAAATGAGCCATTATAGATATCTTTTATTACATGGGTACCCCCGTCTGTGCCGTCGGTGATGCGCATTTCATTGCCATATTCAGGATCATAGGCAGAAAATATCAGACTCTTGTCATCAGGCGAAGCAGTGAGCCAGCCGGGATTAGAAGATGCCGTGGTTTTCTGGTTAATGTTTTTCACCATCCAGGTGCCCCTTTCAGTTCCATCTGTTCTCCATAATTCAAAACCAGTCTTGCCATCATACGCTTCAAACAAACTGATATTTTTTCCCAGATAGCTGATATTAGCTACCCAGGAGCTATACACTCCGGGATTGATATCTTTCACCATCATTGTGCCTCTGGAACTGCCATCGCTTTTCCATAATTCATATCCATGCTGATCATCATAAAAAGAAAACAGCAAAGTGCCGTTTGCATCGATAAAGTGTTTATATAAATATATATTACGGCCTCCCGGGTTGATATCGATTACTTCGTTAGTGCCGTCTCCAGTACCATCTGATTTCCATAATGTCTGGTCCTTGCCATTATATACAGAAAAAAACAGGGTGTTACCTACTTTGCTGAGATTATACATGTTATTCACCCCGGGTCCGGGACTAATATTTTTCACCAACTCCACATTATTGGCTGAATCGGAAACATCAAATTTGCATAGCGCCGGTGGACCCCCGCCAGTGTATCCGGTGAAATACAAACTGTTGTTGATCGTCTTAAAACGAGCCGTAGTATTACCATCCAGGTATATGGAATTGGCATTGTTGATCTTATATGTCCCTGCAAAGGTTCCATCAGATACCCAAAGGTGCAAACCTGTTCCGTCATCCGCTGAAAAATAGAGTAACCCGTTAAAAGAGGTTAAATAAGCAGGATTACTTCCATACCCGTATGGATTTATGGAATTTAGAATAATCGTACCGGCGGTAGTACCATCAGAAAAACCGAGCTCAGATGAATTCCCGAAATTATTCGATATGCTAAAAAAAACATGGCCGTTCACGTTGGTGATTTGTCTTCCCTGGGATCCAAAATTAAACACCGGATTATTATAAAAATCTGCAATCATTACCGTGCCTGCAGATGTGCCATCTGTTTTCCAAAGCTGAGAAGCCTTGAGCCCATAAGCAGCATTATCAGTAAAAAAATATAAAACGCCATTGACATCCGTTAAATAACTTGGATTTGAAGCGCTAAAATTAATTAGATCTATCACTTGCTGGGTTCCTTGTGCTGTGCCATCAGTAACCCAAATTTGCTGCAGATAAAATTCATTGACTGCGCTAAAGAAAATTTTCCCTCCGGAAATCGTAACGTCCATAATATTTGATGAAGCGGTTCCCGGATTGATATCCCTGATCATATAAGTACCCTGCGTTGTACCGTCACTCCTCCACAGCTCAGCACCATGCGTGCCATCATCTGCAGAAAAATAAGCTACACCGTTGAGTACGGCATAATAGGTATCGATATGTCCCCAATCGTATCCATTGTTTCCGGTGTTGTTTGGAAACCAGGGGAGACTTTCATTGGTTGGATTTGCGTCTTTTGATTTATTGACGTCAACCACATGAAATCCTTGTGCCTGTGTCGTATTGGTAATACAGCCAATAATCATCATCAGCATGACTATATGCTTTGAAAATTGTTTCATAAATGAGTTTTTTGAGTTCGTTGTTTTAAGAGGTTTATTGAGCAATGATGATTTTAATTTCATCCCTGCTTAACACCGGCAATTCTTTTCTCTTCATTTTTTCAATCGCCAGTAACGCCGCTTTTTCTGCATGTGCTGATTTCACCAGGGCTAAGTTTTCTTTGGTGTGAACTGAAGCATTCGTGCCATTTAATTTGGAAAGACCGGAGGTTTTTGTCCCGTTGATATTTTCAGGCTGTTCCATAGAAGCAAATTCATGGTATACGATTTTGCCATTCTGAAAGATATCGTACCCGAAATTTTTGTTGGGTGCCTGAAAAACTTTGTACGTGTAAGTCGTCGCCTGAGGTTGCTGTGCTTTGCATTCTATTGAAGTAAAAAGCAGGGACAATACGAAGGCTGCCAATGGAAGAGTGAAATTTTTCTTCATGGTTGTTAATTTAGAGGTTTAAAAAAGGCTGTTGAACATTTCATTTCAGCTGCTAAATGTATTTTCACCCTGATCGCATACCTAATTGAAATTTGCTACCCGAGGTTAATTCTTTAGTAAAAAATGACTCTGGCTGGAAATGAATGAATCAATAATTATTGTTTTTTGCTAATCGGGCCCGGATAATTGGCAATTGTTGATTATATTAGTTTAGCCGGGGTCCTAGCCATTATTCACCTTCATTATGAAGAAACGCTTTCGCATATTAGCCGTTATCATTCTGACTGCAGTGGTCGTATTGTTAGCCACATTCAGATTGGTGAAATTTCTTAAAACAGAAATTGTATCGATAAATAATGCGACCCTTCCGGAAGAAATAGTTTTTACGAAATCAAGTGATGATATTATCGACGGGGGAGTAATATTTAATGCCAAAGAAGCCACAAAAAAAAATATAGCTGTTATATGGGTACATGGCTGGGGAGTCAATTTTTATTCGCCTACCTATATTTCTATTGGGAGGGCCATTGCAGAGCGCGGGTATTCATGTATCGCAATAAATACGCGCATGCACGACATTGGAAATGTTGAGGGTTATGAAGGGGATAAGCGTTTGCGGGGTGGCGGTTATTGGGGAATAGCGGGCGATCAGGTAAAAGACCTGTCTGCCTGGGTTGATTTCGCGGCATCACAAGGCTTTAAAGAAGTGATATTGGTCGGACACAGTGCAGGATGGGCAGCAGTGCGGATGTATCAGGCGGAAAAACAAGATAATCGGGTAATCGGTTTGGTTTGCGCATCGGGCGGCATCATACCCGGTACGGGGCCAATAGATTCTGCACTACTCTTGCAAGCCAGGCCCCTTGTTGCAGCTGATAAAGGTGATGAACTCATTAAAATCCCCAAACGTTCATTTCCATCCTATATCAGTGCAGCCACTTTCCTGGACGATTTTAATACCCCCTCCGAATTTGGTGATTTCTTTGGATTTAATACTTCCGATCCGGGTATTACGAAAATACATTGTCCGATTCTTGCTTTTTTTGGTACCCAGGGCGATGTGGGCGATGAAGCCGAATTGGATTCTTTACAATCATGCATGAAAAGACACCCTGCTATTCAGGTAAAAGTAACCACTACCATGATTAAAAATGCAGAACATATGTATGTCGGCGAAGAAAAACAAGTGGCAGAAATAATTACAAAGTGGGCCGATGATATTTCAAAAGTTCGGAAATAAGGGTTGGAGCGGTTTCAATTCCTGGCTTCTGATGCAAATCCTATTTTTCCACGGGATTTAACACCAGCTGGCGACAGAATACCATTTTTCAATCCTGCTCTGTTCTTTTACCGGCATTCTCTTGAAAGAATATTCATTGGATTCAGGATCGTAACTATAATCTTCCTTCCATTTCTGATATTGAGATGCAGTCAGTTCAATGGCGTCCATAATAAAATCAATTTCTTCATTCGTCATGGTGGGATGGACAGATAACCTGATCCAGCCGGGTTTACATAACAGGTTTCCTGACCGGATCTGAGCCAGCATTTCATAAGACCTGATTTCATCAATATGCAGCAGTCTATGCCCATAAGTTCCTGCGCAGGAACATCCTCCTCTCGTCTGAATGCCAAACCGGTCATTCAGCATTTTGACAAACAAATTGTATTGTGCCCCACTTACAATAAAAGAAATAATACCCAGTCTTTTTTTAACACCACCCTCCAGTATTTCGACATTTTTCATTTTTGGCAACCTGTCAAAAATGACCTGCAGCATTTCTTTTTCCCTTTTTAAAATATTTTCAACGCCCATCGCCTCCTTCAGTCGGATACACATCGCAGCCTTTATTCCCTGCAAAAATGGAGGCGTACCACCATCTTCCAGTTTTTCTATATTTGTGACAAATTCATGAACCTTCCACGGATTAGTATAATCTACCGTGCCTCCCCCGGGCTGATCAGGGATTTTGTTTTTGTAAATATTTTTGCTGAATATTAAAACACCTGGTGTGCCGGGGCCGCCCAAAAATTTATGAGGTGAAAAATAAATAGCATCCAGATCAGCGCCTTTTTCTTCCGGATGAATATCGATTTCAACATATGGAGCAGAACCAGCGAAATCAACAAAACATAACCCTTGATATTCATGGATCATTTTTGCCATTTCATGATAGTGGGTTTGGATCCCGGTAACATTTGAACAGGCAGTAATCGCGGCTATTTTATTTTTACTATTCCTGAATTGTTCCAATAAATTTCTGAAGTGTTCCAAATCAACGTTCCCGTCTTCACCACATTGAATGAGTTCAACCCTTGCGATGGTCTCCAGCCAGCTGATCTGGTTGCTATTATGCTCCATTTGAGTTACAAAAACAACAGGCCTTAAGATTTCATCTATTGGGAGCCATTCACTGTCCCGGTTTTTTAGATAATCCACGATCCGCTCCGGCATCCTTAATCCTAATATCCTTTGCAGCTTATTGACTGCGCTAGTCATTCCACTGCCACAAAAAACCAATACGTCATCACTATTTGCCCGAACGTGTTTCTTGATAATAGCCTTGGCTTCTGCATAAGCTCCGGACATCAGAGTCCCTGTAATGGTGGTCTCCGTATGGGTATTACCCAGAAAGGGCATAATCTTTTTTTGTATGCATTCTTCAATGGGACTATAGGTCCTGCCACTCGCGGTCCAGTCTGCATAAATTAATTCTTTTGTTCCAAAAGGGGATTCAAAAACCTGTTGGTGACCGATGGTGTTTTTTCGGAACACAGAGAAAAAATCCTCCAAATCAGTTTTTGGGCTTTTATACAAACACCGATTATTCTGTATTAAATCCGTTTGCACTTGAGGTATTTTATTTCGATTGTGTTGAACCAATAATGCCAAAAAGGTCATGAGGCTTTTTACTAAACTGATCATGGAATAAAAATGCCGTAAGAAATATATAGGTAATAAATCCAAGAATAATCAGTAACTGGGCTATGGATGTTTTCTGAATATCCTGTCTTGATTTCGCATCGCAAATTTCACCCGGACAGTAATGGGCTTTCTCTTTATAGAAGATCGAATAAAACTTACATCCCAAACAAATACCAAATGCTGATTCGAAGAAAAGGAATATCAGGCAAATTAGACAGATAATGCCGGTTATCGGGCTGTAAGCATTTACTAACACCAGAAAAATGAACATGGTCGCTGATAACGCTACACCAATGATCCATGCAAATTTCTTTTGCTGCGCCCCGACATATTCAGGCACCTGGTTCCTGACAATTAAACGACCTAATATTAATGTGGGGGAAAATTTTGGGCTAATAAAAACACGTATGATAAAGTCAGTCAGGAACAGCGTGATAACATATTTTATGGGCAAAAAATTGTTTTTGAAAATGATAAGCATCAAAGAGATAAAAGTGGCTAAGAACAGTATTCCTGCTGATGCCCTTATTTCTCTTTCATTTAAAACAGGAATGTTATATCCTTCCACATTTTCTCCGAATTTCAGTAGCCTGGTCATTTTTCAGTTTTTTTATAAGGGTGTTGAATATATCAGAAGTTTTATTGTTTTAATTGCATATGGTATGCAATAAGTATTTCTTACACAAGGATATGTAATTAAACAATGGTGTTGGAGCCGCCGTCAATAAACAACGGTTTATGGTAAACAAACAACGAAATAAAGTCAACCGCAAGTGGAGATGTTGGTATCTGGATGGCAATCGCTTGGAAATATTTATTATAGGTCTTTTATTTGCTGTTTTCTATTTTATTACTACTATT
Source organism: Puia sp. (assembly GCA_041481385.1). GTDB lineage: Bacteria > Bacteroidota > Bacteroidia > Chitinophagales > Chitinophagaceae > Puia. The sequence goes on along the minus strand of JBGPBW010000051.1, from coordinate 8,465 downwards.
ATATTTTGGAATACTGAGTTGATGCCTTGGATAGTAAAAGCTAAAATAGAGATTAACCATATAATTTATTTCATATGAAAAATATACTCATATTTGTTACAACACTTGATGGTAAGGTAACAAGATGGGGTGAGCCGCATGTCAGTTTGTGGTCATCTCATCAGGATCAGGATTATTATAAAAAGATATGGAATGAATCACGACTTATTGTTATGGGAAGCAGCACATTTAATGCTGAGATTTTTAGCCCCTCTGCAAGACATCAAATAGTTGTCATGACAAGTCATCCTGATAAATATAAAAGTCTTGAGATTCCCGGACAAATTGAATTTACAAGCGAAACACCGGTTGAGTTAACTTCCCGCTTTACAATCAAAGGCCATCAGCAAATGCTGATAGTCGGAGGCCCGCATATTGCCACGTCATTTTTAAAGGAACAATTAATAGATGAATTGTGGTTAACGTTTGAACCTAAGATTTTTGGAATAGGGGATAATTTTGCGACAGACGCAAAACTCGATATTAATTTACGCCTGATACAAAATGAAAAAGTAAATGACCAGGGAACATTGATTACTAAATATGCTGTGTTGAAGAAATGAAATCAAATGTGTTGTAAGAGCCTTGAATTTCTGATCCTTTTCTATTAACACAACCTGGTTACCAAGTCGTCGCTAGTTCCCCGAAAAACCACTGGAATCGGGGCACAAGGCCTTTTGTATCGGAAAGTAAAATTGGACGCCATTTGACGAGGTAAACTATTCTTATTGACGGGGTAAACTATTCTTAGAAACCGCACACCAACGTTCAATTCCGGACAGTCTAATGATCATAACTCCATCACATACCATTGAGGGATAGGAATTTATGAAATTGGCACTCTCTTGGTCATTGGAATGCAAGACCGGAATAATCAATAATTGTCAATTGTCAGTTTTCAATTGTCAATTGCTTTAGCTCAGCCTTTGGCGGGTATTTAGATGCAACATGATACCATTTATCAACGTCTATCATATCAGCATTGACAATTGACAATTGAAAATTGACAATTAATAATGAAACCATGTTTAAAAACAACTTGAAGATCGCCTGGAGAAATCTGCTCAAAAGCAAGACCTACTCCTTCATCAATATCGCAGGTCTCGCAGCAGGCATGGCCGTGGCCATGATCATCGGCCTGTGGATCTCTGACGAAATTTCTGCGAACAGGCAGTTTAAAAACTATGAATCGGTTTACCAGGTGATGATGCACCAGACCTTCGATGGGAAAAGAGGTACGCAGACGGCCCTTCCCTATCCCCTAGGCGAAGAACTGAAGGCAAAGTTTCCGGATATGATGGGCGTGGCCATCTGCGACTGGGGTCAGGATCATTCCCTGGTTTACGGAGATAAAAAGATCAGCAAATTCGGGCATTATATCGGTGAGGATGCAGTGAATATGTTTTCCCTGAATATCATTAGCGGCGACAAAAATCCCCTGCATGATCTGCATTCCATCGTATTGACCGAAGAGACTGCGAAGGCGCTTTTTCCAAATGAAAATCCCCTGAATAAAATCGTCAGGGTAGATAACACGGTCGACCTGAAAGTGACCGCTGTAGTCAGCAAATTGCCTAAGAACAGTTCCTTCGGTTTTGACTACCTGATACCTTTTCCACTGCAGGAGTCGATTTATCCCTGGATCAAATTATACCATAAAACCAACTGGGGAAATAATTCCTGGCAGATTTTTATTCAGCTGAATGATCGCGCCACGGAAAAAAGCGTGGATGCAAAAATTAAAAATGTGGTGATCGCCCATTTTACTGATGAGAACACACTCAAGAGCGTCAAGCCCGAAGTGATCATTCACCCGATGGCCAAATGGCGCCTGTATGGCGATTTTGAAAATGGCGTAAACACCGGCGGCTTTATCAGATATGTGAGGATGTTTGGTATATTGGGACTGGTCGTACTGATCATTGCCTGTATCAATTTCATGAACCTGAGTACAGCCCGGTCAGAAAAAAGAGCCAAAGAAGTGGGTGTTCGCAAAGCCGTCGGCTCAGACCGCGGCCAATTGATCCGCCAGTTTCTCAGTGAGTCCCTCTTTATTTCCATTTTGGCCTTTTTATTCGCCCTGGGCATTACAGCCCTGGCCCTGCCTTATTTTAACCAGCTGACTGAAAAAGAAATGAGCCTGCAAATCGGCAATCCCCTGTTCTGGATCATCATGATCGTTTTTACATTGCTCACGGGTTTGTTGGCGGGCAGTTATCCGGCATTTTATCTTTCATCCTTTAATCCCGTTAACACACTAAAAGGAAATTTGAAGATTGGCAGATCGGACGCACTGCCCCGGAAAATTCTTGTGGTGATTCAATTCGCCAGTTCCGTCATCCTGATGATTGGCACTACGATTATTTACCAGGAAATCCAGCATGGCAAAAACCGTCCGATTGGTTTTGACAACCGGGGACTGATTTCTGTGGACTGGTCCGACGATATCGGCAAACATTACGAAGCCCTGCGCGCGGATCTGCTTAGCACAGGGGCGGTTGTCTCAATATGTAAAAGTAATTCCCCGCCCTCTCAAATTTATAGTAATAACAACGGTTGGGAATGGAAGAACAGCCAGCCCGTGGAAAAAACGGTGATCTTCTCCACCATTGCTACCGACTACGACTATACCAAAACCATCGGTATCAAATTAAAAGCCGGCAGGGATTTCTCCAGGGACTATGCAGATTCCAATTCTGTCATTCTCAACGAGGCTGCGGTTAAACGAATGGGGCTAAAAAATCCAGTGGGAGAACCCTTGAAATGGAATGATAAACCCATGACTGTGATTGGCGTGGTTCCTGACGTACAGATGCAATCGCCCTTCCGCCCAATTTCACCACTAACCATCATTTTCAATAAAGACTGGGTGGGTTGCGTGAACGTAAGATTGAATCCAAAAATGTCAGCATCGGCTGCCCTCAAAAGGATTCAGCCCATTTTTGACCGCTACAATCCGGCATTCCCCTTTATATATCGTTTTGCCGATGAAGAATATGCGAAGAAATTCAATTACGAAGAACTCGTTGGCAACCTGGCTGCCATCATCGCCGCGATCGCAATATTCATTTCCTGCCTGGGTCTATTTGGCCTGGCATCTTTCACGGCCGAGCAACGCGTTAAAGAGATTGGGGTGCGTAAAGTTCTGGGAGCAAGCGTAATTAGTCTCTGGCAATTACTCTCCAAGGATTTTGTAAAACTGGTTTTGATTTCCTGCGTGATTGCGATACCGGTCGCCTGGTATTTTATGAACCAATGGCTCAAAGATTATGAGTACAAAATCAATATCGGTGCCGGCGTTTTTGTGATGGTGATTGGACTCTCCATTATCATCACCCTTGTTACCGTGAGTTTCCAGGCCATTCGTGCGGCGAGGGCAAACCCCACTAGAAGTTTGAGAGCTGAATAATTGTTAATTGTCAATTGTCAATTGCTTTTATTCGGTCCCTGCAAATCTATTCTAGAAACCTACGGAGATAATTAACCTGTCCCAAATGGTAATTTAAGTGAAGCAGTAGCTGGGTTATAACATAACTAATGGAAGCACCTTCTTTGTCAAAAAATCTTGGAAAAGGTGAATCCAGTTGCTCCGGTGTCAGTGCGTTTACGGTTTGATTTATCATTGGAATAAGTTCTTCCAGTTGTTTGACAATGAGTTTTCTGTCTATTCCTTTAGCTGTGAATTCCAAGTCCCGATTCCGGATATAACCCGTATGAGCAAGTGTCGTACCTATTAAAAAATTCAGTCCACCTATTATATGTAAGGCCAGGTTTCCGCTTGAGTTTTTGATTGTCCCATATGTCATCCAAAGATTCTCTTCATTTTTGAAAGACATAATTTCTTCAATTAGTTTTCTTAAGTCTCGTTCACATAGAGCTGCTATTTCGCTATTTGTCATGGCATTTTATTTTGTCCTGATTGGTGAAAAACACCTGTAAAAATACCACTAAGCAGGCAATTTCACACGACGAGTCGCTCGGAGCTTCGGCAGGCGAAGACAGCCTTCGTTAGAATAAAACCTGGCATGGTTCCTTTATAGTTTCCACCTGATGCCCGCGGCAGGGTATACCTGCAGAACATTTTTAGCACCACCAGAGCCGGCGGTTCTGTAGACTACCCATTCAGATCATCCGATTACCCAATAATCGGGCTAACTACTCCTTTCTGCTTCGTGTTTACCCGGGTCTGGAATAGTTTTAGGAATCACTTTTTGATTTTGAAATTGCTGTCATTTGGCAACCATATGGTTGAGCACAATATTTAAGTGTTTTTATTTGTCTTTTGGTTTTGAAAGGGTTGTTTTTTCTAATTCAACCCTTCATTTTTTCCTTTGACCGGTAGGTTAATTCAACCCCCTGTATTCATTGGGTGTATAACCAACTTTTTGTTTAAACAGGCGGGTAAAATGCTGCGGGTATTTGAATCCCAAATCGTAGGCAATCTGACTAACCGATTTACTCTTGTCAAAAATTCTTTCTTTCGCAACATCAATCAGTTTGGATTGAATATATTCCTGAGCCGTTTTGCCAGTTTCTTTTTTTATCAGGTCTCCGAAATAACTTGCAGATAAATTTAATTCACCTGCGCACCAGGATACGGAAGGCAGTCCGATCGTATGCGGTCTTTCCGTTTTAAAATAATCGTTCAATAGATTCTCAAAACTTTCTAAAATGGTTTTGTGAACATTGTCACGGGTAATGAATTGCCGGTCATAAAAACGGGTACAATAATTTAAGAACAGTTCGATATTGGACACAATCAGTTTTTTACTGTGTTTATCTACGGCATGTTCTAATTCATATTCAATTTTTGAAAAACAATCCATAACGATTTTCCGTTCACGCTCTGAAAGATGAAGGGCTTCATTCGACTGATACCCAAAAAAACTATAGTCCTGGATATGCCGACCAACAGCTGTGCCATGTATTAAATCCGGATGGAAGACAAGTGCATAACCCTTGGGCTGATAGGTTTCTCCGTTGCTGTTGATGCCGGCCACCTGTCCCGGTGCAAGAAAAACCAATGTGCCTTCCTGGTAATCATACACATGCCGACCATACATCATATCTCCGCATTTCACTTCTTTTAAAAAAATCGTATAGAAGCCGAAATACATCCGCGATCCCTGTCGTGGTGCTGCTTTGGAAAGGTCAACAACACCCACCAGCGGATGGAGTGTTTCGTTGTTGTTGAAAACATTGTAATCATTGATGGTTTCAAACCGTCGCAGGGTATCCATATGAATCATTTTATCAGGTTCAAAATTAGGACTTTATTCAACTTCGCCTGATTATCGCCCCTTGATCAGCAATAATGGTAGAAGAAACCCGAATCCATATACCATATTGGTGGCTAAATGCAGAGACCTTCACACCGCACGATTAAATATTATCAATTGACGTGCAGTTGACTGATTAGATTATAAAACTTATAAACGACAATTTTATGAAATCATCGATTCTGGGACTGATATTATTAATGACGGCGACGCTTTCGTCCTACGCACAGCCAAGCGAATCCATTAAAACTCCCACGAGTAATACACCTGAACAACAGGAAATTATCAACCTTTCAAAACAGAAATGGAATTGGATGGCCGATAAGAATGTAGATTCTTTAAATCTGCTGTTTGATGACCAATCCATGTTTGTTCACATGGGAGGAAGCTGGGGGAAAACACAGGAACTTTCTACTATTAAAGGCGGTGGTATCTGGTATAAGAAAGCCGAGGTTTATGCAGTTATTGTGAACATCTTTGGTAATACGGCCATCCTGTTAAATGACATTGACTTGCAAGCCGTAGTAGGCGGGAGAGAAGTCACAAATCCTTTTATGGTGACTGAGGTATATATTAAGGAAAACGGCAAATGGAAGATGGGCTCACTCACCTTCTCACATCTAATGAGGCCGGTTAAAATGAATACTAGTCAGCAGCCGCATTGACGGCATAACAAAATGACTGGCCATGCAGCATGTGAAATTGAATAACGGAATTGAAATGCCCATTTTAGGATTTGGTGTGTTCCAGGTGACAGATTTGGCTGTATGTGAAAGGAGCGTGGTTGATGCGATTAACACAGGATATCGGTTGATCGATACCGCTGCTTCTTACGGAAACGAAGAAGCCGTGGGGAAAGCGATCAAAAAGGGCGGTGTATCGAAAGCAGACTTGTTTATTACAACCAAACTCTGGATACAGTCCAATGGTTATGGGGGAGCAAAAAAGTCTTTCGAAAATTCTCTGAAGCGACTTCAGTTAGATTATCTGGACTTATACCTTATCCATCAACCCTTTGGAGATGTTTATGGTGAATGGAGGGCGATGCAGGAACTGTATAAAGAAGGAAGGGTCAGGGCTATTGGCGTTAGCAACTTTCAGCCGGACAGACTAATTGACCTGATGATTCACAACGAAATGATTCCCGCCGTCAATCAGATTGAAACCCATCCATTTCATCAGCAAATGGAAACACAGAAATTCTTGCAGGATAACAATGTTCAGATTGAATCATGGGGCCCGTTTGCCGAAGGAAAGAATAATATTTTTAAAAATGAATTGTTGGCTTTGATAGGCAAAAAATACAACAAGACCTTAGCTCAAGTTATTATTCGCTGGCTGATACAAAGGGGAGTGGTAGCCATTCCAAAATCGGTTCGCCGGGAAAGAATGGCAGAGAACTTCAACGTCTTCGATTTTGAATTAACTGTTGAAGATATGGGAGCTATCAAAACACTGGACACAAAAACGACTGCTTTCTTTGATCATCGTGATCCTGCTATGGTAAAGTGGCTCGGAGAAAGGAAATTAAATGATTAGTAATTTTATAGTTCATTTGGTGCTTTCTATGGTTGTTCACTTTTAACAAACATGTTTATGCAAACAGGAAATAATCTTTTTTCATTAGCCATACTGATGCTTATTTATACAGGGGGCTATGCGTTTAACGAAACAGGTTCTTCCAATAATAAAACAGATACTGTTGGTTTGCCACCGGTGGAGACCAAGTCTCCAAACAGTAATTACAAACCTGCATTTATCGGACAAACCAGAATTGCTGGCATAAAAACGACAACGCCATACAAGGTAGAAAAAATAGCAGAGAAGCTGGGACCTCCGTTTGCCATTGTGGGCATGCCCGACGGGAGGTTAATGATAACCATAAAAAAGGGTTATATGGAAATTCATGATGCAAACGGGAAGCTCGTAAAAAAAATCACCGGTTTGCCAGAAGTCGTTTATACAGGTCAGGGTGGTTTGCTTGACGTTGCTTTCGATCCGAATTTTGCAGGCAATAAAATCATGTATTGGAGTTATTCAGAAAAATATCAGGGAGGTAAACTGACAGCTGTTGCGAAAGGCAGGTTAGACGAGACCAACGGAAAAGTTGAAGATGTATCGGTGATATTTCGTGCGACACCGGCTACCAACAGCAACCTGCAATATGGTTCAAGACTGGTGTTTGATAAAAATGGGTATTTATTTGTAAGCGTTGGCGAAAAATATATTGAGGAAGCCAGGATACAGGCTCAACAACTGGATTCATACCTGGGAAAAATTGTGAGGATAACGACCGATGGTAAGGCCGTTCCAGGAAACCCTTTTATTAAAGAGGCCGGTGATAAACCTGAAATCTATTCTTATGGACATCGTAATCCCGATGGACTCGATATCAATCCTGCAACTGGCGGCTTATGGGAATCAGAATTTGGTCCCCGCGGTGGCGATGAGATCAACCTGATACAGCCCGGGAGGAATTACGGATGGCCCGTGATTTCCTACGGCATAGATTATAGCGGTGATAAAATGGGTGACGGCATTCAACAAAAAGCGGGCATGGAACAACCGGTATACTACTGGGATCCAGTCATATCCCCATGCGGTATCTGCTTTTATAAAGGCGATGCGATACCTGAGTGGAAGAATAACTTATTTGTTTCTGCACTCAGCGGACAACATCTTGACAGGCTTGTGATTAAGGATAACAGGATCGTTGGAGAAGAAAGATTGCTTGTGGATAAAAATCAACGTATTCGGGATGTAACCTATATGAACAATATGTTGTATGCCATCACGGATGAGGGGGACATATATCGTATCAGCCGGAATTAAAAGGGGCGGGCAAATCTCCCCTACGCTAAAGCTTCGGTGAGCGAAGTCACTCAGAGCGAAGACTATTTATCGGACTCGCCATGGCTGCTTTTATAGACTCATATCCAACCACAAGCCAGGCAATACAAACCGATGCGACTAAAGTCAGCAGGAAAATGCCTGGTCCGAGGTTTATTTTGTACGAATATCCCTGCAGCCATGCGTTCATCAGCCACCACCCGATTGGCGCAGAAATAACAAAAGAAACAACGATGAGCATCGTAAACTCCCTGGAGAATAAATAAACAATATGATGTATAGATGCCCCCAGTGTTT
>JBGPBW010000050.1:0-23754 GCA_041481385.1 Puia sp. | reverse complement strand
TACAAGCCGTTGGCAAAGCAGCTATGGCAATGGTAGAGGAAGTGCGGAGACAATTTAAAACCATACCGGGAATTATGGAAGGCACGGGAAAGCCTGAATATGATAAATGCGTGGCTATTTCCACAGACGCATCTATAAAAAAAATGATGTTACCAGGTGCTATCGCAATCCTTTCACCTTTGATCATGGGTTTTTTGCTCGGACCCGAAGCATTGGGTGGTTTCCTGGCTGGCGCTACAGTGAGCGGTGTTTTGATGGGTATGTTTCAAAATAATGCTGGGGGTGCCTGGGACAATGCAAAAAAATCTTTTGAAAAAGGCGTAGAGATCAATGGAGAAATGTTCTACAAAAAATCTGAACCACACAAGGCTTCGGTTACCGGAGACACAGTGGGTGATCCCTTTAAGGATACATCGGGTCCTTCCATGAATATCCTGATTAAACTGATGTCGATCGTCAGCCTCGTGATCGCGCCTACCCTGGCCCAGATATATTCCGGTCGGGATGCACAGGTAAAGGCCTTAAAGAAGCATACAATTCAAAAACAACTGGTCACCAGGACAAAATAATTCTTAGTCTGTATTGTTGGCCGTTGATTCCGGTTCTCCGGTCAACATTTTTTTTGCATTAACAAGTTCTGCTTTTTGTTGTTCCGAAAGTTTGGGATAACTCAGATCCAGCCGGTCCAGTTCGCTTACAATAATATTTGCGATGATAAGGCGGGTAAACCATTTATCATCGGCCGGAACTACAAACCAGGGCGCATATTTTGTAGATGTATTCTCCAGCAGGTCTTCATAAGCTTTTCGGTAATCCTTCCACAGACCCCGTTCTTTTATATCATTTATTGAAAATTTCCAGTTTTTTGCGGGATCATCAATACGTTCAATAAAACGTTTTTTCTGTTCTTTCTTGGATACATGCAGAAAAAATTTCAATATGATCGTTCCATTCTCCACGAGGTTTTGTTCAAAATGATTGATTTGCTTAAACCGGTCTTCCCAGAATGATTCTCCGATATCTGAAAGACTTTTGATACCCGGCAGGTTTTCATTCAAAATAAATTCCGGATGAACCCGGGTCACCAGAACATTTTCATAATGCGAGCGGTTGAATATGCCAACCATACCCCTTGACGGAAGGGCAAGGTAATGTCGCCAGAGATAGTCATGTTCCAGTTCCTGATGCGTGGGGATTTTAAATGAGGTTACCGTCACGCCCTGGGGGTTTAATCCACTCATAACATGTTTTACGGCACTGTCTTTTCCCGCAGCGTCCATCGCCTGAATCACGATCAGCACAGCATATCGGTTTGATGCATATAATTTTTCCTGAATTTCTGACAACCTGGCGATATCTGATTTCAAGGTTAACTCTCCCAGTTCCTGTGAGACGGATTTATCCTTTTCGTCTGTCATCCACTCCTTTAATAGAATTTTTTTCCCTGGCCCAACCCTGTATTTATCAGTGTTGAGAAAGTGGGATTGATCTTCAGACATGCTAAATGGTTTAGAATCCTTGAATGTGAACAAAAGGACGCCTGCTAAAAAAAAAATTAAACTGGTGTTAAAATAACGTTGATTTACGAATTAAATCGTATTTTGCTTTACAGACAAATTTAAGTTATGGTTACTTCAAAATATATAAAACCGACAGAAAGTGAACTGGATATACTCCGGATACTCTGGGAAAGACACAAGGCCAGTGTTCGGGAAGTACACGAAGAATTGTCAAAGACCAAGGAAGCGGGCTACACCACTACCCTTAAACTCATGCAGATCATGTTTGAAAAAGGGCTGGTTGGCCGTGATGATTCTGTGAAGGTCCATGTATATCATCCGGTTGTCAGCCGCGAAAAAACACAAAAACACCTCTTAGGGAAAATCATTACAAACCTGTTTGGGGGATCATCCACGGAATTGGTGCTCCACGCATTGGGAAATCATAAAGCCAGTCCTGAGGAACTGGAGGAGATTCAACAACTACTTAACAACCTGAAAAAGCAATAAAGCATGTCTGCTTATATAAGCTTATTGACGGCGCTCGGATGGTCCTTAATGGCCAGTTTTTGGCAAATGGCGATATTGTGGGCGGCTTGTTATTTACTGACAATAGGGAATAAACGTTTTTCAGCCGCAGGTAAACATAACCTGATTTTGCTTTTCATCGTTTTCGGCGGAGAATGGTTTATGTACACATTTTTTCATTTGCTGAAAGAACCTGCAGCACCGGCGATTAGCGGTTTAATACCGGTTTCTCTATCGGTCGGTCATTGGCTTCCCTATATCAGTTGTTTTTATCTTTTAATTCTCACGATACGTTTCCTGCAATATATTATTCAATACCACAAAAGGTTGGAACTTAATTCGAAAGCACCTGTTTCACCGTTCATTCAATCATTTACTGACCGTTTTACACGGATTCTCGGAATCACCAAACACGTGATGGTTATCATATCTGAAAAAACCGGAACAGCGGAAACCACCGGGTTCCTCAAACCACTGATACTCCTGCCCTTTTCATTACTCACCCGTCTGTCGCCTGCTCAGGTGGAAGCCATACTGATACATGAACTATATCATATACGCAGGAATGATTACCTGATCAATATTATGGCGACCTGTTTCCGATCCATTTTCTTTTTCAATCCATTCGCCCAATTGTTTTACAAAGCCCTGGAACGCGAAAGAGAGCTGGCCTGTGACGATGGCGTGCTTGAGCTGGGTTATGAACCCAGAATATATGCAGAAGCCCTTTTCAGTCTTGAAAAATATCGCCAGACTGATCCGGGTTTTTCGCTTGCAGTTGACGGGAAAAGTCCGTGGTTGCTGATGCAACGGATTCGAAGGGTTTTAGGAAAGCCGGCCCGGAAAGAAAAAGAATTCAGCAGGAAGCATTTGTATGGGTTTGCTGCGGCATTCGTTTTCTTTGGTTTACAACTTATGGCCTTGCCAGATCATCGGATTTCAGCTTCAATTCATGATGCAGTTGTTCCTGTTCATTACGAACTGGCTGAGGAAAAATTTATTCCTCCTGTTTCAGCACTTCCTATTTCAACAGCGCAAAAAAAACAATCTGTCGCCCCGGTTATTCAGTATAAGATTGCTAAACAGAAGAAGGTGAAAGAAATCGGAGCTTTCACCATTACTACAGGAAAAGCTCCAGTTGTTGCAGAAGGGACGGAAGAATCTTTTTATGTCGATAACAATACAGTAAGAAACTTTTCCAACGAATCTGAAACCGGTCTGGTGACAGTTCCGGTACAGGTATTTCAGGGATCACCATTTGTGCCGGCTGCAAGTCTGTCTTACGAAGATCTTCCGGAAAACAACGCTGGAGACAGCGCGAATCAAAAGCTCGTTGAAATCTGTTTGAAAGATGCTGAAACAGCAACCCGTTTGCATTCAGTTATCCTGTTGAAAAATCTGCAGCGTGAAATAGAAAAGAACAATAAAGAAGTCAGGGAAATAGAAATGAAAAATAAGCGGATGATCTTAATGGATCAGAAAAATATTCAACCTGTCCTGAACAAACTGCATCAGGATATGAAAAACAAGAAAAAAGAGATAGAAACCATGCGCCTCCGTCTGCGCATTTCTTCTGCAGAAATTATCCATATTTAAGTTCCGGAATAATTAAATTTGCAGTATGGAGTTTAATTATTGGAAAGCATTGCCTGCTGAATTTGATGAATCTTCCCGGGTTTGGATTTATCAATCAAACCGATTATTCACCCTGCAGGAAGCTCTTCAGATTGACGACGTACTAAATTTGTTTACCGCGTCATGGAATTCGCATGGCATTCCAGTGAAAGGGTTCGCAAAACTGTTCTTTGGTCACTTTATTGTCTTAATGGCGGATGAACAGAAATCTCAGGTGAGTGGTTGCAGTACTGATTCATCGGTTCACATGATCAGGGAAATAGAAAAATTATTTGCTGTCGGGTTATTCGACCGGCAACTCCTCGCCTTTTATATCAGGGATAAGGTGCATTTACTTCCCCTTGCACAGCTGGCTTCAGGATTTGCCCAGGGAGTGATTCATCAGGATTCTCTTTATTTCAATAACAACATACTGACAAAAAAAGAATTGGAAAATAACTGGATCATTCCGGTCAACCAAAGCTGGCTGGCGTCCAGGATTCCAATGTCAGGACCTGTTGGAGGTTAAAATACCAGCGGAAGTAGCTCACCTGGTAGAGCGACAGCTTCCCAAGCTGTAGGTAGCGGGTTCGAGTCCCGTCTTCCGCTCTTTGCCTGTCATCCTGTCATTTATTCCTTTGTTTTGATTAATTTTGCTATCCCAAAGGAGTGAAATGCATCTGGAAACACTGAATAAAGAACATGATGAAGCGAGGCAGGGTGAAAGTTATATTCCCGCCCTGAACCCGGAATCCCATTCCGGACGAAAGTTCTATATAGAAAGTTATGGATGCGCCATGAATTTCGCCGACAGCGAAGTAGTGGCTGCCATTCTGCAAGGTGCGGGTTTTACAGGTACACGGGACTTCACAAAAGCCGACCTGGTACTGATCAATACCTGCTCTATCCGGGAAAAAGCCGAACAAACCGTTCGCAGCCGTCTGCACATATTTCGCCAGTTAAAGAGATCGAAACCTTCGATGCTCATTGCTGTATTGGGTTGCATGGCAGAAAGGCTGAAATCGAAGTTTCTGGACGAGGAAAAACTGGTGGACCTGGTTGTTGGTCCGGACGCATACCGCAGTCTTCCCTTGCTTATCGAAGAAACCGACGGAGGGCAGAAATCGGTAAACGTATTACTCAGCCGGGATGAAACCTATGCCGATATTGCGCCCATTCGGCTGAACAGTAATGGCGTGAACGCCTTTGTTAGTATCATGCGCGGCTGTAATAATATGTGCTCCTTCTGTGTGGTCCCTTTTACCCGGGGACGTGAACGAAGCCGGGACCCGGATTCCATAATTACTGAGTGCTTTGATCTTTTTCAAAAAGGATTCCGCGAAGTGACCCTGCTCGGACAAAATGTGGACAGCTACCACTGGCATTCCGGATCAGATGGCGAGCAGGCAATGGAATTTGTGCAACTCCTGGAAAACGTGGCGAAGATATCTCCTCTTCTGCGGGTCCGATTTTCCACCTCTCATCCCAAGGACATTACAGATGACGTTTTGCGAACCATCTTACGGTATGAAAATATCTGCAACTATATTCACCTGCCAGTACAAAGCGGATCGACCCGTGTGTTGCAACGTATGAACCGGACCTATACCCGGGAATGGTACCTGTCACGGATTCATAAAATCAGGGAACTGATACCCGATTGCGGAATTACTTCAGATATTATTGCCGGCTTCTGTGGTGAAACTGAAGAGGATCACCAGGAAACCCTTTCGCTGATCCGGGAAAGCCGTTTCGATATGAGTTATATGTATTTTTACTCAGAGCGTCCGGGCACACTGGCTGCGAGGAGGTATACAGACGATGTGCCTGAGTCAGAGAAAAAAAGAAGGCTGGACGAAATCGTAAAACTGCAAAACCTGATTTCCCAGGAATCAAACCGAAAAGATCTGAGTACTATTTCAAAAGTGCTAATTGAAGGAGACTCGAAGAAAAGTTCTTTGGACTGGATGGGAAGGAATAATCAAAACAAAGTAGTCGTATTTCCAAAGAAAGACCATTTGCTGGGAAAGGGGGAATATGCCCATGTGCGTATTGAAGCTTGTACAGGCGCCACCCTGATTGGGCAGATTATTTGATAAATTGGAGTAAGGAAAGCCGAAAATATTAAAACATGGAACTTCAGGCAATAAAAAACAGATTTGGCATCATCGGAAATGCGCCGGAGCTCAATTTTGCGCTAAGTGTTGCAGTACAGGTAGCCAATACTGATCTGACCGTATTGATTTCGGGCGAAAGCGGCGTTGGAAAAGAAGCATTCTCCCATATCATTCATTCGCTTTCAGCCCGGAAACACAATCCCTTTATTGCAGTAAACTGCGGTGCCATACCGGAAGGAACAATAGATTCTGAGTTATTTGGCCATGAAAAAGGGTCATTCACCGGCGCCGTAGATTCCCGTAAGGGTTATTTTGAAACAGTAAATGGCGGAACCATATTTCTGGACGAAATTGGAGAATTGCCCCTGGGTACCCAGGCCAGGTTATTAAGGGTTTTGGAAGCAGGGGAATTTATCCGGGTTGGTTCATCCAAAGTGCAGAAAACGGATGTACGCGTGATTGCCGCGACCAATAAGGACCTGTTACAACTGACTGAACGCGGAAAATTTCGCGAAGATTTATATTACCGGCTGAGTACTGTTCCCATAAGGGTACCCTCTCTCCGGGACCGAAAAGAAGATATTCCTTTATTATTCAGAAAATTTGCGGTTGATTTTGCAGAGCGTTATAAAACTTCCCCGGTGCAACTGGATGAAGATGCCAGAAATCTGTTAATTCAATACAGCTGGCCGGGAAATGTGCGTGAACTAAAGAATATTGCAGAACAGATCTCTGTTTTGTCCGAAGACAAAACCATTGTGCAACAGCAATTGCGCAGGTTCCTGCCTGAAAACCAAGGCAATCGCCTGCCCATGGTTATTCCTTCGGCTGGTCACCAGAATCCGAATGATTTCTCAAATGAAAGGGAGATCCTGTATAAGTTATTCTTCGATATGAAAAAGGACGTCACTGAACTGAAAAAAATGTTCCTTGAAATATTAAAAAATCCATCGTTAGCTGCCGATAACCAGGAAGCTTTTGTGCGGGAACTGAAGGAACTAAGACCACAGGAACATTATTCGGGAAATGCAGTACCCTCCTCCTATCCTTCCCAACCGGTTGTGATTCACAACAACAGTAATGGGAATAGTGAGATCCACCAACATGAAGATGTAGAAGAATCGCTAAGCATCATGGATAAGGAAAAAGAATTGATTGTAAAAGCTCTGAAGAAACACAAGGGGAAAAGAAAGGATGCTTCCTCCGACCTCGGCATCAGCGAAAGAACGCTGTACAGAAAATTAAAGGAATATGATATTAGTGAATAGATTGAAACCAATTATTCGATTTACAAAACCGGTCATTTGTTTGATCTGGTTATGCATGGTTTCCCAGGCCTGTAAGGTATATTCCTTCAAGGATGTATCGATTCCGCCTGAAGTTAAGACCATCCAGATTGGATTTATTGAAAACAGGGCCAGATATGTGGATCCTCAGTTAAGTCCGCAATTGACCGATAAGTTCAAACAGAAAATCAGCAATCAGACCAAACTGACCCAGGTACAGGCAGATGCAGATTATGATGTTTCAGCTTTTGTAGCGGAATACAATGTTACAACGGCGGGTGTTTCCAACCAGACAGCATCCATTAACCGCCTTACAGTAACTGTACACCTGGCCTTGAAAAATCGCCTGAATGATCAGAAACTCGGAACGCCTGACTTTGAAACAGATATTACCCGGAATTTTGATTTTCCTGCAACCTCTAATTTGACGGACGCAGAAGCAACCCTGACACCGCAGATTGTACAGCAAATGACGGATGATATGTTCAATCGTTTATTTTCTAACTGGTAATCATTTTAACGATGAATAGCGGCCTGCCAACGCTTTTAGACGCCATTTTCGGAAAGCAAAATCTGGATTCAGTTTCCATAGAAGAAATCTATGTGCTGATTAATGAATTCCCTTCTTTTAATGCAGGCCATTTCCTGCTGTCAAAAAAATTAAAGGAACAGCGTGAAGCGGATTATGAAAAAGAAACCATGCGAACCGCATTATATTTCAATAATCCTTTCTGGCTTGAATCTGTTCTGAATGAAGAAAATCATTTGGAATCCGGGAAAATAAAATCCACAAATTTCAGGCAGCCGGGAGAAAATGTTCCAACGCATAATTCTGCTTCTGAAGATTCAGGAACAATGATATCGGAAATAATTGTAGAAGAATTTATAGCAGAACCGGAACCGTTGTCTTTCGATCAGTCCTCACCCTTTCAATCAGATGATTCTGAGCAATCCTTACAAGAGAATAAGGAAATTGAAAAAATCACGGAACCGTCACAGTCATTTCAGGAAGAACCCCGGTCAGAATATGTTGAAGGACCCATAAGATCCTTTGATGACCTAATTTCAAAATATCATATCACACCCATAACTATTACTACCGATGAGGAAAATACCGGTGAGTCACCGACGTCAGGCCCGGAGCAGATCGTTGAAGTTGTGCAGTCTGAAGGGAAAACGGATTTCCCGCCGGCCGGCAATCTGGTTGTTGACGAACAAACCTCAGAAAGACCGTTAGAAGCGGATTCCGGTGATTTTATTTCTGGAGAAGTCGTTGAAGACTATGAAATCCGCGAAGAAGTAATAAATGAATATGGCATTTTTGAGGAAGTTAAGGTAAAAAAGACTGACTTTGACCTGGAGGCTTTTGACAGACCTGTAACCAATATTCCGGAATCAGAAAATGCATCTGCCGGCAACGTTTTGCCCGAAGGAATGCAGGAGGTTTCGAATGAAAGGAAAGATGAAGTCCCTGCTTCTGAAGTCTCAGATGAAGAACAAATTCAGGAGGACTACGAAGCGTTTGACCGGCCTATTGATCTTCGGGTTCAGCAGGAAACGGAGTCTCCATTGGATTTGACAAGTGAAGAAGAAAGTATTTCAGAAATATATTCCGGGCAGGAATACCGATTGGAATCTATTGAGTCGCATTTCGAGGCAGACGACACAGGTGCCAACGAGATCTCATCCCAAGAACCGGATGGCGGAAATGTTCAACTGCCGGGACTTGCAGACCGTTATGGCGAACATCAAAAATTGATGACTCCCTTTGACCCTGGAAAAGCGGAATCTATCGTTTTTGCTCCGTATCACATGATAGATTATTTTGCTTCTCAGGGTATCAAACTCGTACTCGAGGAAAATCCGTCAGACCCCTTCGCCAAACAATTAAAAAGTTTCACAGACTGGCTGAAAGTGATGAAAAAGCTGCCGGCGCAATCCATCACAGAAAAAACAGATGAGAAGGAAGTAGACCGCATACGTCATTTCGCCGCGCATTCCATAGATGAAAGGGAAATTCTAACAGAATCCATGGCAGAAGTACTCGCCAAACAGGGGATGTATGAAAATGCCATTGCCCTTTTTCAGAAATTAAGTTTGATTTATCCCCCCAAAAGCGCTTATTTTGCGTCCAGAATTGAACAAATAAAAGCGTCTTTACCATGATATTTTTTGTAATTATACTCTTATTGGCTTGTGGTTTACTGGGTCTGATCGTACTCATCCAAAACCCAAAAGGCGGAGGACTTGCAGGCAATGTAGCCGGTTTCAGCAATCAGTTTATGGGAGTAAAACAAACCACAGATATTCTGGAAAAAGGCACCTGGATTCTGGCTGCTACGGTAGTCCTATTGTGTATATTTTCAACCATATTTATACCTAAAGCCTCTTCTAGTAAGGTCAGGGATCTGAAACCAACGACTACCAACACAATTCCGGGTGGCGTTCCCCAGCAGAAATAAACAATCACACGATATTTAAGACCCCGGATTCCAATGACGGGGTTTTTTGTTTATTTTGGAGAATAATCCAAATACACGTGAAGAAACTGTTTCTCCTGCTTTTCCTCTGTATCATTTTGATCGCTGCCATAGCGGGATTTCTGATTCTTGGTCCGGCAACTTCTTTTGACTCCGAGCACTACGAACTATACATCCACACGGGGATGAATTTTGACGAATTAGACTCACTGATCAAAAAAGATGATGTGCTTTCCCACCCGGCAGTTTTCAACTGGCTCGCAAAACGGGTCTCTTATCCCTCAGCTATAAAAGCTGGAAAATTTGAAATCCGCCGCGGAATGAGTATGCTGAATATTTTGAAAATGCTGCGGAATGGCCGACAGGTTCCTGTGAATCTGGTGATTACCAAATTGCGTACACGCGAAGATCTGGCATCTATGATCGGACGGAAATTTGAATGTGATTCAGCGGCATTTATGCGTTTCATAAACAATAGGGATACCCTCGGAGCTTATGGGCTGGATACGAATACAATGATGACGATAGTTTTCCCCGACACCTATACTTATTACTGGAACACTACGCCGTCCCGAATTTTCAAAAAAATGGATGCCGCTGCGAAAGTATTCTGGACGGCTGATCGCCTGCACCAGGCAGAAGCCCATCATCTCAACCGGGTAACTGCATATATCCTGGCGTCGATTGTGGAAGAAGAGACTACCCGTACGGAAGATAAACCCAAAATCGCCAGTGTTTATCTGAATCGCATTTCTACAGGCATGCGCCTGGCTGCTGATCCTACTGTTAAATTTGCCCTTCGCCGTTTTGACCTGAAGAGAGTTTATGAAAAATACCTGCTGGTTGAATCACCTTACAATACCTATCGAAATGCCGGTCTTCCTCCCGGACCCATCTGCACACCATCAATGGAATCATTGGAAGCCGTATTGAATGCACCTGACACCAGATATTTTTATTTTGTTGCCAAACCGGATTTTTCCGGTTATTCAAATTTTTCAGAAACTTTCCCAGAGCACATGAAGTATGCGAAGGAATACCAGAAAGCGCTGGATGAACAAATACGGATTGGGCAGCAGTCAAAAGAAAACCCATGACCAGAATCCAAAAGTTTATCCGGTCTTCTTTACCTTACCGTTATGCTTCTGCAAAAAGCAAATCCATCTATCTACCCGGTTTCCAGGGATTGCCGTTATTTGAAGTAGTGGTTTTTTTCAAGAGTCAGATACAGAAGGTCGGACTTAATGACCGGGCACGATCTATTGCCTTCAGTTTCCTGCTGGCAATTCCCGCTGCCACAATTTTTTTATGTACCCTGATTCCATATCTGCCGGTTTCAAAGAAACTTACCGGTCAGCTTTTATTACTGACAAAGGAAATCACACCGAATCAGAATACTTATTTGCTGGTTCAAAATTTCCTGACAGATTTTCTTACCAAACCCCGCGGTGGTTTATTATCTATCGGTTTAGTCATTTCCCTTTACTATGCTTCGGATGCCATGATCGGACTTATGCGGTCTTTCAACAAATCACTTTCACCCCACTCCCATTTTCCGAGGAATTTTTTTCACAACCGTCTGGTGGCGATTCAGCTAACACTTGTCCTGGTATTGTTGATTATCGGAAGCGGGGTGATTCTGGTTACACAGGACGAACTCCTCCGTTATGTATTCAGAGCACTGCATATTCACAGTCGCTCGATGAAATGGGTATTTAAAACACTGCGATGGGTAGTTATTATTCCTTTATTTTATTTTGCTATTGCATACATCTATAAACACGCCCCCTCCATTCGCGAAAAATGGCGGCTATTTTCACCGGGAACCCTCCTGGCCACCGTGATGATGATCATGCTTACGTTTATTTTTTCTTTCTGGGTCAATAAGTTTGGTACCTATAACAAGGTGTATGGGTCCATAGGCACCATTCTCATTCTGATGATCGTCATTTATTTAAATGCTCTGATTCTTCTGATCGGATTTGAACTGAATGTAAGTATTCATTCATTGCAGGAGAAAGCGAAGCACAGGAAAAAATGAAGAACTGTCAGTTCAATGCATTGACAGATAATAATTTTTATCCGGTTACATATCTAAGCAGCAACGTTTCTTCTTTCAACAATAAGACATATGGGCAGACCAACACAAAGCAGGATTGGGGAAAGAGATTTCAAAATCGTCCAGTTGCTATGATGTGCGGAAGTTAGTCCCAAGAATGGTAATACCAATCCGTTCATGACCAGCCAGACCAAACCGGAAAATAAGATGGTCTTTACCCACACAAATCCAGGTTTAAAACTCCGGAATAAGATCAACAGATAGACTGATGACCAGAAAATGGCGATCAGGAAATGCACGGCCAGACCTGCGATCGGATAAAATAGACCATCTGAGTAAGCCGGCCTTCCAAATAATCCGCTTGCAATAAACCGGAAAATGCCACCGATATTATGCATGTTTACCGGTTTTGCATATAGTATAATAGCCGCGACTGCATCGAGCGTTCCGGCAGTAAGGCCAGTTATTAATATGGTTCTAATGCTTTTCAGTTTTGAGAATTATGTTGCCAATCTTTCCACAATTTGTTGTATTCCGTTTCTTCCAGTTTGACCTCTTCATAGTGTCCGGCGATATTTTTCTGCCGGAATGCTTCATATAAACTTACGGCACAAGCCACGGAAATATTTAGTGAGCGGATCATGCCCATTTGGGGGATTACAAAATTACCATCAGCAAATCCGCGGATTTCTTCACTCACACCATCGCGTTCATTCCCAAATACCAGTGCAACCGGTGAGGTAAAATCGATTTCGTATAAAGAAACAGCCGTTGAAGAAAGATGCGTAGTAAGTATGAGGGGATATTTCTTCCGAAGATCCGTAAAGCATTCAACGGCATCAGTATACTGATGAATGGTCAGCCATTTAACCGCGCTGCTGCTGCTTCGCGCACCCCATTTTTTATGCTTGTTGATTTTTGTGTTTAAGACAAACACATCCTGAATGCCAACTGCATCACAGGTGCGCATAACCGCAGATATGTTATGCGGATCGAACACATTTTCCAGAACGACTGTCAGGTTGTTCTGCCGTTTATCCAGCACATTTTTCAGACGTTCTTCTCTTTCCGGTGTCATTTGATTTAGTTGCCCGTCGTTATATATTGTATTTGCGTGTTAAGCAACGCCTCATGTGTTGCGACCCTGCAACATGGGTACGAAAGAAAAATTATCAAATGTTTCTTCGTACAACTGGCCAGACTCATCTTTGGAAATACGTATCATCTGTTGAACCCTGCCCTCACCTACAGGGATTACCATTTTACCACCCGGTTTTAATTGTTCCAGGAGTTTTTCGGGAACTGAAGGGGCTGCCGCTGTCACAATGATTTTATCAAAGGGGGCATAGGTGGGCAGACCCTGATATCCGTCTCCGTAAAAATAACGTACGGAAGGGAAGTTGCGTAAATATGCAAATTGTTTACAAAGATCATATAACTGCTTTTGCCTTTCGATACTGTAGACCTGGGCACCCATCAAAGCCAATACGCAGGCCTGGTAACCACTTCCGGTTCCCACTTCAAGCACTTTGTCGTAGGGTTTTACTTCCAATAATTGTGTTTGATAGGCCACTGTGTAAGGTTGTGAAATGGTCTGGCCTTCCGCAATGGGAAAGGCCCGGTCTTCGTAGGCGATCTTGTCGAACGCAGAGTCAATAAAATAATGCCTCGGGATATCAAGGATGGCCTGTAAGACCCGTTCATCGGTTATGCCTTTGTTCCGGATCTTTTCAACCAGTTGTTTTCGAAGGCCTTTATGTCTGTAAGAATCGGATAATACCCGCATGCCTGCAAGATAATAGAAGAATTTTTTAGAATGCGTCTTTTCATTTGTAACTTTTCGGTTCAAACCCTCCATTTTTTTAAATTTTCCTTCATGAAGCCTGTCGCCTCAGTACTGCTTTGTCTGATGATGTTTTTAGAATATTTTATCTGGGGATCCTGGTATGTTACTATGAGTACTTACATGGCCAATAACCTGCATTCGACTGGGGTTCAAATCGGGGCCGCATACAGTGCACTTGCCATAGCAACCATGATTTCTCCTTTTATCGTGGGTTTGATCGCAGATCGTTTTTTTGCGGCGCAGCGGATTATGGGTGTATTGCATCTTGTGGGTGCAGTTTTACTTTTTCTGGCTACGACCGTTACCGCCAATGCAGCTTTTTATTGGATCATACTGGTTTATTCCCTGCTTTATATGCCGACAATTGCTTTATCCAACAGCATTGCATTTAACCAGATGAGTGATCCGGGAAAACAGTTTCCCTGGATACGGGTATTTGGAACACTTGGCTGGATTGTGGCTGGTCTGTTGATCGGGAAAATGCTTTGGGAAAAAACAGGCCAGACCGGCAATACGTTTTATCTGGCTTCCGGTGCTTCCGCCCTTCTTGGGCTCATCAGCTTTTTTCTGCCCGATACCCCGCCGAAAGCGGCTGCCAGCCACACTTCTGCTGCCAAAGTTCTCGGAACTGATGCATTTGTGTTGTTTAAGAATAATGCTTACCTGATATTTTTTGTAGCAGCTATACTTGTTTGTATTCCGCTTTCATTCTATTATGGCTTTGCAAATGCCTTTTTAAATGAAATCGGCATGCAGAGTGCAGCTTCTAAAATGATTCTTGGACAGATTTCTGAAGCCGTTTTCATTCTCGCGATACCCTTTCTATTTAACCGGATCGGGGTCAAGAAGATGCTGATGATGGGTATGGTCGCCTGGATGCTCCGGTACATTTGTTTCGCGTATGGAAATATCGACGCTAATCTCTGGTTATTGTATGCCGGAATTATTCTGCATGGAGTTTGTTATGATTTCTTTTTTGTAACCGGATATATGTACACGGAAAAGAAAGCGGGACCTGCCATTAAAAGTGCTGCGCAGGGATTATTTACTTTTGCTACCTATGGTGTTGGCATGTTTATCGGAACCTGGTTCTCTGGTTTTGTAGTGGATAAATATGTCACACCTGCAGGCCATAACTGGACTGATATATGGTACTGGCCCGCCGGGATTGCTCTGGGAGTTCTGATTTATTTTATTTTGTTTTTCCGGGAAAAAAAATCATCACCGGCACTTCAGGTATCTGCCTGAACATTACTGAACTTTTAAATTAAAAATATGAGAATTGCCATGTTAGGGTCCGGTTTCATCGGACGATTTTACGCCGATTCATTACAGGGCCAACGCAGCAGGGACCGTATTATTAGTATCTATTCCAGAAAGGAAGCCTCCGCTAAGAAATTCGCTTCCGATTATGGTTGTTCCCATTGGACGCTGAATATGGAAGAATCGATTGCTCATCCCGACGTAGATGTAGTTTGCATATCACTACCCAACAACCTGCATGAGGCTGCCGTATTACTTTGTTGTAAACATAAAAAGTCGGTTATTACGACCAAACCTCTTGGAAGAAATGCAGTTGAAGCGAAGCGTATGCTCGACGCCGTAGAGCAGGCAGGCATATTTAACGGCTACCTTGAAGATCTCGTATATACACCAAAATTCCTTAAGGCACTTGAAAGTGTAAGAAGTGGTGCCCTGGGTCGGATTCTATGGTCAAAATCCAGGGAGACGCATCCCGGCCCGCATAGCGACTGGTTTTGGGATCTTGAACAGGCTGGTGGTGGTTGTATTCTCGACCTGGGCTGTCATTGTGTTGAGATAGCACGGAATTTTATCGGCAAGGATATCCGTCCGGTAGAAGTGATGTGCTGGGCCGATACGCAGGTGAAGCCTATTGAGGCAGAAGATCATGCCATCGGCCTCGTCAAATATGAAAATGGTGCCATCGGCCAATTCGAAGTGAGCTGGACTTTCCGGGGCGGATTAGACCTTCGTGATGAAGTCATGGGTACAGAAGGAACCATCTGGATTAATAATTTTTTAAGAACAGGTTTTGAAATGTTTACGACCGGGAAGGGGGCAGATTACGTGTCGGAAAAAGCGGAATCCAATTCGGGATGGCTTTTTCCGGTTGGCGATGAATTGAATGAGCTTGGCTACAACCATATGTTTACGGATATGTTTGATTCCATTGAAAAAGGCATATCTCCAAAAGAAACTTTTTATGATGGATATATTGTGAATGCGGTGCTCGATGCAGCTTACAAATCAGCAAAAACAAAACTGTGGGAGCCTGTGCAGCTTGATGTCTGGCGCGGACAAACAGGTGTTTCAAAACATAACCGTCTGGTAGATTATGATGAAGAACATTACCTCGTAAAAGAAGAGACAACACACTATGGTGCGAAGAAAGTTATTATGAAGCATAAGAAAACCGGTGTAATCAGTGAAAAGACACTGTGATATCAGGTATGATTATTTTGCCACCGAATATTTAACATCATTCGTTTTTCCATTCCATTGATCCGTTCGAAAAGGAACGGCGGGAAAACCTTCCAGGTTATAGAGATTGGCATCCCCCGCGTCATCAGCCCATCCGTAGTGAACTGCCTGAGGATTGATTACTTCTTCAGCCCAAACCGTCACCCGGTTATCCTGGATAAAAGCTTTTGCATAATAAAAATGCCGGTCCGGACCAGCGATTTCAAATCTGCGGATATACCCGTATTTATCTTTTACCATGAGTCCGGTTCCTTTATGAGTGAAATCCAGCACAATCCTATTTCCCCGGGTTTCCATCGATTGATATGCCGGCCCGCTATACTCCATATTCTGCCCATAAATATTCTTTAAGGCAATTGCTGCCAGCCTGCGTCCCACATCCTGTTTATTTTTCGGATGAATATCATTGGATTCCCCAATGTCTATCGTAACGGCCATGCCGGTGGCGGGTAGTGAAAGAGTTTTCAACTGGGCTTCACGAAGTTCAGCCCATGTGCTGCCTGTCGCACTGTTGCCGTTTGCCGCATTGAAACTGGCAAGCTGGACAAAATAAAAAGGGAAATTGCCTTCATGCCATTGCTGGCGCCAGTCAGTAATCAATAACGGAAATGCTGTACGATATTGATAAGCGCGGGTGGCATTGGCTTCCCCCTGGTACCATAATACTCCGCGAATGCCATAAGGTATCAACGGATGGACCATGGCATTGTATAACAGACACGGAAAATCGTTGGGACTTACCCCTATTCCATTGTCTAATTTTTTTGCAATCCGGAAGCTCCACGGATCGCCGATATGAATGATGCCGGTTTCCGTTTTGAGTTCAATTACCGAAGAATCGCCATAAAACCCTCCGCCTCCGCCTGTATCTTCTACACGTACCGAAATAACATTTTTACCTGGCTTGAATATTCCCGCCGGAACCAGATAGGTTCTGGCAGTATTATAACTTTTTGTAGATCCGACGCGAGTGCCATTGACGTAAGTGATATCATTATCGTCGATCATTCCCAGGGAAAGGGTAATGGGTTTTTCCACAGCACCGGCTCCAAGACTAACTTCTTTCCTGTACCACACCGTGCCGTCGAGATCTGCCAGCCCCAGGGATTGGGATTCCCAGATAACGGATACACTAATTTTCGGCCAGGCCTGACTGTTATAATCAGGATTTTTCCACTGATCTTCAGGCAATGAATCTCTTATATTTTTACCGAGTGAAAGAATTTGCTGTTCAAGCTTGTTTCGCCTTTCTTTTACAGCAGCATCGAAATCCTTTACGGGTACCCGGGCAATCATGGATTTGAATTCCGCACTCTTTTCAAAAGCTTCACGGCTCGTCCAGGTTTCAGACATGGTTCCCCCCCAACTTGAATTGATCAACCCAACAGGCACATGCAAACGCCTGATTATCTCTCTGGCAAAAAAATATCCGACAGCAGTAAAATTCCCGGCAGTTACCGGCGAACAGTTTTCCCATTGTGCCGGAAGGATGTCTTCCTTCGGTTGATTACTTACCTCATGGGGTATCTTAATATGCCTGATTTCAGGATAATCTGCCGCCCTCATTTCTTCATCTGCGTTGATCACTGAATTCAATTCAAATTCCATATTAGACTGTCCGGAACAAATCCATACCTCTCCGATCAGTACGTCATGAAACACGATACGATTGCGTCCCTTCACCGTAAAATCAAAAGGCCCTCCCGCCGTCAGGGGATCCAGCGTGACATGCCAGTTGCCCTTATGGTCGGCTGAAGTTTCCTTTTCCTGCCCATTAAATTGCACGGTCACTTTTTCATTGGGAGAAGACCAACCCCAGACAGGCACCGGCTGGTTTCGCTGGAGCACCATGTGGTCACCAAAAATTCCTGACAGCCTCACCTGGGAATTAACCCGTGAAACCTGGAACAATAAGAAAATAAAAATGAATTTGCAATTCATGCTTATGAAATTCGGTCGGCAGGTTAATCAAGTTTCAAATCCGCTATGATGGCTGCTATCCTTTTTTGAAGTAAAAGGTCTACGGTATCAAATGCGGAACGACTGCTGAGTATTTCATGAACACTGAAATAGAATTTTATCTTTGGTTCGGTTCCGGAAGGTCGTGCGGAAATCTTACTCCCATCTTCGAGTATGAATTGAAGTACATTGCTGGCCGGCAGATCGATTGCCCATGTTTCGCCGGTTTTATAGTTTTTACCCTGGCTGATCTGATAGTCCAGCAACTGCAGGACGGGAGATCCATTGATGGCTTTGGGCGGGTGATTACGGAAGCCGGACATCATCTCTGCAATCTGTTTTTGGCCATCCATCCCTTTTTTGGTTATGGATATCAGTGATTCTTTGTAAAATCCGAATTGCAGGTAAAGGTCAATCAGTTTTGTATATAGACTTTTGCCTTTATTTTTTTCATAGGCGGCCATTTCGCAAAGTATTGCGACAGCACTGACTGCGTCTTTATCGCGAAGTTTGTCGCCAATCATCAGTCCGTAACTTTCCTCTCCACCAATTACATAATTCTCTGTTTTTTCTTTTGCTTTAATCAATTCGGCAATCCATTTGAAGCCTGTCAGCACATTATAGCAGCGGATGTTGGACCGGCCTGCGATTTCATCAATCATGTCCGTTGTCACAATGGTTTTAACCACCATATCATTAGGCTGGGCAATGCCTTTTTCTTTGCGGGCTTCGATCAGATAATTGAATGCCAGCACGGCAGTCTGATTTCCATTCATGAGCATCCACTCACCTTTATCGTTTTTTACTCCGATACCAACCCGGTCTGCATCAGGGTCCGTTCCCAGTAAAATATCCGCGTCGATTTCCATAGCTTTTTTAAGGCCCAGGCTCATCGTTTCCTTTTCTTCCGGATTTGGAAAAGCGACTGTAGGAAAATTGCCATCCGGTTTGGACTGTTCATCCACGACGTGCACATTACTGAATCCAAATCTTTGCAAAACTTCCGGGACCAATTTTATTCCCGTTCCATGTATCGGCGTGTATACGATACAGAGATTATGCTGCCTTTCGATAATCTCCGGATAAACAGAAAGATTTTTTACCATGCTGATGTATGCCTCATCCATTTCTTTTCCGACCATAGTTATATGGGATTCTCCGCCGGACCACTTCACTTCATCTATAGAACCTATCTTTTCAACCTCCTGTATTACCCGGTGGTCGTGGGGAGGTACCAGCTGGCCCCCATCGTTCCAGTAGGCCTTGTAACCATTATATTCTTTAGGATTATGGGAAGCCGTACAAACAACACCACCCTGACAACCCAGGTAACGAATCGTAAAACTAAGCTCCGGCGTAGGTCGCAGTGACTGGAAAAGAAAAACTTTTATTCCGTTAGCTGCAAAAACTTTGGCAGCTGTCTCAGCAAAAAAACGGCTATTATTGCGACTGTCATGAGCGATGGCAACCTTAACCTGCACATTTGGAAAGGACTGCAGGAGGTAATTGGAATACCCCTGGGTGGCTACACCAATAGTGTATTCATTGATCCTGTTTGTACCTACCCCCATGATTCCGCGTAAACCGCCGGTTCCGAATTCCAGGTTCTGATAGAAACTATCAACCAGTTCACCGGGATTTTCTTTTTGAAGCCGGATGATTTCGTCTTTGGTTTCCTGATCGTAGTTTCCCGATAACCAATTATTCACCTTAGACAGAATCACCGCATCCATAAAACTTGCTTTAAATTTGAACCTAAGATATAGATTTTTACAGGAACCAAATCCTCCTTTTCGATCATGATCACAAATAAAAATAACTGATTGGTTGAATTTTTTTCTTTGGGTTACACCATGAAAAACCCTGTTTCGCGCGCCTTGATTTCACTTTGTCTGCTGGTGAGTTCCTCAACCGGTTTTGCACAGAGCATATTTCTTCCACCCAGCAATGTTTATCAACCTGACAGGTTGAAAACAGTGGTAATTACAGAAGTGGCGACTGGGGTAGCCATATCAGCCGGTTTATATTTCCTTTGGTATCGAAAACATCCGAGAAGTCATTTTCATTTTTTCAATGATAATGGTGAATGGTTGCAGATGGATAAAATCGGCCATGCCACAACGGCTTATAATATTGGGGTTATTCAGTATGATCTTATGCGTTGGTGTGGTGTAAGTAACAACACATCAATCACCGTTGGCGGGCTTACGGCTATCGGTTATATGTCAATTGTGGAAATTTTTGATGGGTTTTCATCGAGTTGGGGATTTTCCAAGGGTGATATGCTGGCGAATATTTTTGGCGCTGCTTTGTTTGCAGCTCAGCAAAAGGGATGGAATCAACAGAGGATTGAGCTAAAATGGTCTTTTCATGGATCTCCTTATGCCAATTATTATCCCGCAGAACTGGGAAATAATTTTTTTTCACGCATGCTAAAAGACTATAATGGACAGACTTACTGGCTTTCATTCAATATTGTGTCCTTTCTGCCCACAAACAGTGGATTTCCCTATTGGTTGAATATGAGCCTGGGTTATGGGGCGGAGGGCATGGTTGGTGCCAGGACAAACCCAGCTGTTATCAATGGCAAATCCATCCCGGCTTTTCCACGTTACCGGAAATTTTATTTTGCGCCAGATGCCGACCTTTTCCGGATACCGACACAGTCTTCCTTCTATAATGCTGCTGCTTACCTGACTCGGTTTTCGAAAATCCCGGCTCCCACCCTGGAATGGAGCAAAATAAAAGGACTTCGTTTTTATCCTTTGTATTATTAAAGCCCTGAGACCGCAACCGGGGATTTACAATAAAATCAATACTTTTGTGCGGGTATGAGATCGGGTACCCGCCCCTATTTACGTCTAAACCATGAGCAGCTATTTATTGCTTCGAAACAACAAAGAATCTGGTCCGTTCACCATTGAGGAAATTCAGGGAATGTCGTTAAAAGCTTACGACCTGATCTGGGTTGTGGGGAAAAGTGCTGCGTGGCGTTACCCTGGAGAAATTCAGGATCTTAAGTCCTTTGCCCCTCCTGTTCCTGAACAACTTACCGATCTGTATGCCAGAAAATCGGGTAATAAGAAATCCGATTCAATTATTTCAGCCTTCGAGGACTCTTCTCAAATAAAGATATCGGAACCAGTAGCCAACAGGACGAGGGAAACCAACGGGCAAAAAACGGTACCCGGTCGTTTAGTCTATGTAAATCTTCCCGCAGAAAAGAAGCCGTCCCCCAAGCATCAAGATCGAATATTGTTCGAACCGGTGATTCCTGATGCTACTAACCAGGAGCCTGCTTATGATTTTTCGGATTTATATAAGAAACGCCCATCAGGGACTTCTCATTTTTCAGGAAAAATTTTATGGGTTAGTACTTTAATTCTGTTATTTGGCACAGGAATCCTTACCGGCTTTTTTATTTCTGATCGTAGAAAATTTTTCTCAACAGCAGAAAAACCTACGCATAAAAAAATCAGTGATCAGCCGAGCACTCCGGTCAACCGCCAGGAAATTTCCACACCCAATAAATTATCTGGCATACCGGCGGGTCGGGAAGCCCATTCCAGGTTGTCAGGAGATTCATCTAAAATAGACAGGATTAGCACGGGTAAGTCTGTTAACGGACAGAAGAAAAAGCCCACCAGTACCGGCACCGAGAAAAAGGACGCAGACTTGAACATTCCCGCATTATCTCCGGCTATACCTTTACAGGATAGCCTGAAACAAAGCAGCCTTCCGGGGATCGACATGCTTTTTCAGCAAATCAAAGCGCATCCGGAAAATTATGTCAGTTTGCAGGCAGGCCGATACAGTACGGGTGTGTTCGGCGGGATATCAAGCTTTCCCATTACGTTGACCAACAATTCACAGGTCCTGCTCGACCTTGTAGTATATGTTGATTATATCCAGAACAACGAAAAGATTTTTAAAACGGAAAGTCTTTCGTTTAATAACCTGGAACCGGGAGAATCGGTTACACTCAAGGCACCTAAAAGCCCCCGAGGTGTCAGGATTTCTACACATTTGCATGTATTGAATACACAGAGCGCAGATCCAGCCACGTCCAAATAGGGAGGGTTAACATTCATTTCATTTTATAATGCCGGCTGTTTCAGCTCTTGGCATAAAAGTTGAAATTCACAGTCCATTCCAGCCTGTGTAATTCCACCTTTACGCTAAGTGTTTATTTCCGTTAACTCTATTTTTTCATATGCTATAATCAACTTGAAGATGCAAAGAGGATTTTTGGAACTTTGCCTCATCATTGTGGTGGTGATTGGTATTCACGCAGAACGAATTTTACACAGCGGCTCCATAGTCGGAAAGATTTCCCCGGATAATCCGACTTCCTCGGTAATTGCCGTTAGAGGAAGCGATTCAGTAAAGGTTTTAGCCAATGATGGCCATTTCGGTATGGAACTGCAACCTGGTGACTGGAAACTGATCATCGCGCTGAAAGAATACAATTCACTTCCCACAGAAAAGAGAATACAGGTTCAGGAGGGACAACACATAAACCTAGGTGAAATCAGACTTACTCCATAATATTCAGTTTTGAACAGGAATTCAGGCTCAACTTCCGGCTTTGCCTGAAATGTTCTATCATTGGATATGAAAAACATCGTGGTTTTTGGCGCGGGAAAGTCGGCCACCTGCCTGATTGCCTATTTAATACGCATATGCGCTGAAAGGCGATGGATGTTGACTATTGCAGACACGGATGTTGAAATTCTGAAAAAAAAGAGTACAGCATCTCCTGAGCTGAAGCTGATCGGGGTGAACGTTGAACATTCGGAAGAGCGAAATGCCATCATTCTGAAGGCAGACCTGGTAATTTCCCTTTTGCCGGCAACCCTGCATATCCTGATTGCGCAGGATTGTTTATTCAATAATAAAATTTTACTGACGGCCTCTTACGTGGATGATAAAATCCGCAGACTGGAGCCGTCTATTAAAGACAAAAAACTTCTTTTTCTCTGTGAAATGGGACTGGATCCGGGCATCGATCACATGAGTGCGATGCAGATAATCGACCGCATCCACGATCAGGGAGGAAAAATACGGATATTCCGCTCTCATACCGGCGGACTGGTGGCACCTGAAAACGACGACAACCCCTGGCACTATAAAATCAGTTGGAATCCTGCAAACGTAGTAAAAGCGGGATCTTCCGGTGCCGTTTTCCGGGAAAATGGAGTCACCAGAAAAATAACTTATAAAGATCTTTTTGAGCAAACCGGATTGGTAAAAATCAATGGACTGGGTAGCTATGCCTGGTATCCCAATCGCGATTCTCTGGCTTACATTGGAGTATATGGACTGGAGTCTGCCCATACTTTTATCCGTACGACCCTGCGTCATCCGGATTATTGCCGGGGCTGGAAAAACCTGGTGAAAGCGGGACTAACGGATGATGAGAAACCTGTAGATGCAATCGGAAAAACTGTCGCTGACTGGAGCCAACCCTTATTGCCTTATGTGGATGCGTCGAACAGAAACCTATATGACCAGCTTGGTCTGTTCGAAAGGGACCCCTTGCCTGTTGATGCGGCCAGCTCTGCTAAAATCCTGCAGAAATTAGTGGAGAAAAACTGGAAAATGAAAGAGACTGACCGGGACATGATCATAATGCTGCATGAATTTGAATATGAATTGAATCATCGGACGGTTTTGTTAAGAAGCCAGCTGATTGTAAAAGGAGAAAATGCATTGAGAACTGCAATGGCAAAAACTGTAGGTTTGCCACTGGGTATCGCAGCAAAACTCATACTTGAAAATAAAATATCCCTTTACGGCTTACATATTCCCATTGTTCGCGAGATTTATGAGCCTGTCTTAAAGGAACTTAAAAGGGAAGAAAT
>JBGPBW010000049.1:0-23814 GCA_041481385.1 Puia sp. | reverse complement strand
TGTCACATTCCACGGCAACGTTATCAGATATTTCTTCAGTGGTTATTCCGAAAGATCTGCAGTTAAAGGTGAATTTCAGTTGTAAACCAAATACATCATATGTACTGGATGTACCGGCGCCGACTGTTCCGCGTTTGATATAGGAAAGTGTTCCATTCAGTGTCGTGTCATGTGGAGCTGTAAGTCCGCCCTTCCAGGTCATCACCATGGTAACAATATAACCGGCACTAACAGGGTCAAACTCCACTTTGGTAGTTCTGATATACGCCACGTTGGAGTCCATGAGGTTTTGGAAACCGGTTACTATTTTTGGCGCACTAACATATCCTAAATAACATCCGCCATCTCTTCCGGGCTGGCCTGTATTTGAGGTGTTCATTTGAACATAACCGTTAAAAAAACTCTTTGAAGGATCATTTTCATAGAAAGCCCAGGAAGTATCTTTAATCGGCTGGCCTTTCGGTATAGCATAATTCTGTTTTGTGGATGAATTTATTGCACCCATACCAAAAGAATTAAAGCGTCCGGTTAACAGGCCTGATTCTTCAAGATAACTTCCGGACCATAGTACACTGGAGTGAACCTGGTCGAATTTCCATTGCGTGGTGTCTCCGGCGGTCATGGTTCCCGGCAGGAAGACCCCATTTCCGCGGTTAATCACTACGACGTCTGTTGCAGGCGGCGGCAGCACCGCATTTTCATGTGTACAACTGACGAAATAGCCATAAAAACTGATTAAAACCAGCGCGAGCATGGGTATTTTATTGCTAAGCAGTTTCATAAAAACCAATTTATAATGAATAAATATTTTCGTTCTAGGCACAAAACTATCTTTCAAAAACTGTGAATTACCTGACCACAGTCACTAATTAAAGTGACTTTAATCATAACCGGATATGACCTGCCCCTGTCTCTGCCCGGCATTACACCGGAACGACAAAAGGTGAGAAGATCAATATTTCAATGAAAAAAAATGAAAAGGTGTTTTATCCTGAATCAGGACCTGAGCATTTTTCTGAAATGACTGAAGAGGAAAACAATCGTGCAGATGAATGCAAACGAAATACTGTTTAAGATGATACTGATTGTATATATATTCATATCATTCCGAACGACGTGATTATCGGTAGTTAATTTAAAAAATGCATAACCGATATCCTTCACCAAAAAAAAGAAAAAGACAAGACTATGTAAAAGACTAAAAACCGGTTTCCGGTTAAAGGCGGGTATCCAGAATATCAGGGATAAAAGACCCCATAGGATCAGGTAAGGTTCCTGTATTTTAAGTTTTATGTTGCTGACTGAATAATCAGGATATGCATTTTTTAAAAGAAGGCCCAGGTATAATGTTCCCAGCAGCGCATAAGACCATGGCAAAAGAAAAATGAGCCGGCTCCGGAAAGATCCTGTGGCTGGTTTGCTCCCGGTTATCCAATGAACCAGGTAATAAACCAGTGGATAACCTGAAAAAAAAACCAGCATTTCCAGTCGTTGCAGATACGCAAAAAAACCGCCCCCCATATGATCTATAATAGGTGATTTATAATAGACAAAGATGCACTATGCATTTAAAAACACTCTAAAAACTTGGAAATCGACCAGGCGGACACATTGCAGAAAAATAAACACAGGATTGAGAAGTCACCTGATCAGCACCATGGTCCCTTTTTTAGTTATTACATGACCTAAATAGTCAGTACCCTTAACCATCCAAACATATCCTCCGGCATTTTGGGTGGACCCGTTCAGGGTCCCGTCCCATCCATTGCCGATAGTGGATGTATTATACACCAGTTCGCCCAGACGGTTATAGATCCGGAAATATTCTAAAGAAGAAATACCCACGGGTATTGGCCTGAAGACTGCATTCATGGATGTTCCGGGTGTAAACGCATTCGGCACAAAAATATCCGGTTTGGTTTTAAATACTTTTACGTTTACCGTTGCAGTTCCTGAGCAACCGAATGGCGTAACGGCTTTTACCAGATAACTGATCACGTTATCGTTCAGTGTATAGACAGCCACCGGATTGGGAATAAACGCATCACTGAGTTCAGTTGCAGGTGACCATGAAAAATTATCAGGTCCGGGATCACTGGAGGTTGCATTGAACTGTAAGGGTTCTCCTGCAACAACTGAAGTATCCCGACCCGCATGTACAATTACCTGATCCAGTACTTCGACATGCAACGAATCCAGTAAAGGATTCGGGCATCCGTTATTTAATACGTGCAAAACATAGTAACCCGAATTGTCCGGAGTAATCGTATTCACGTTATTGAATGGCTTATTCCCGATATTACTGTAACTGGATGAGCCCGGGGTCCATGCGTAACTTGTACCAACATCAATATGCGCACTCAGCGTTGCAGTGGTTCCATAACAGATGGTTGTATCAGCCGGACTGGCAGAGGCCTGGGGATATGAAACGGGATCGAACTGAATACCCGCTACAGCGCTGGTATCGGTAGGACAAACACCATTTTTAACGATCGTCCGGTATTGGGTGGATTCTGTAATTCCTTTTATCGTAGTAACCGGATTATTATCTGCGGGTATTAAATTCACCCAGTTTGTGCCGTCAACAGAATATTGCCATTGTTGCACTGAGCCATTATTGTTTGTCAGCGTGAGGATTTCTCCTGCCGCCTGGCCTGCACAAAGTGTTGCATTGAGGGGACTAAGCTGGCCGCCAACCGATTTTTTATCAACGCTTATTGCTGCGGGGATGCTGGTATCCGCCGGGCAAACGCCTCCTTTGGCAACGACCACCTTGTACAAAGTAGATTGCTGCAGATTATCTACAGTGAATATTGCAGTCGTATCTGGTATGAGCGTCCAGGTATTGCCGTCGGTAGAGGACAGCCAATTTGTGATGTTGCCTGAATAATTGACTGCGTTCAGCAGACTGTTATTATCACCTTCACAAACGGTTTTAGATCCATTCACTGAGCCACCTACCGGAGAAGGAAGGGTTTTGATCTGAATCGTATCGGTCAGATCTGCACAACTATTTTTTTCGCGAACGCTGATAGCACCCCCTGTCGATGAAGATTTTACCTTAAGAATATTATCATTTGTGCCGGAAATAACGGTCCAGGAGTTAGGAACAACCCAATCGTAAGTAGCTCCTGCCAACTCAGGTACGGAATACGTAATGAAAGAATTGTTACAGACCACCGGATTTCCACTGATCTCCAATCCCGCACAGCTGTTGCGGATTGCCAGATAGGCATATGAAAAATGACCGCCCGGTACGCAGTTGTCAGCTTCAAAAGTGATGGTCACCAGCTGGCCCCGATAAGGCGACAGGTCGTAAGTGACTTCCGTCCAGTTTTTGGTCCAGACATCCTGCAGGTATTGGATGTTACCACCCGAAATGGTTGGATTTGGATTCGGTGAGGGTGTCTGACTCACCTGAAAACCATTCTTTATAGCGGTAGCACTATCCAGCGTGGCACCACGACCATTAAGTTCCGAAACATTATTAAAAGTCGGCAGGTAATAACTTGGCGACGCGCAGTCGAGTACGCCTGCGGGTGTTTTTATTGTAACCGAAACCAAAGGTTGCTGACTGGAAATATGTGTGCCGTTTTCCAGTACCATGGCATAGGCATACGTCATCGTATACGGTACGGAAGCAGGTCCGGGTGGAACATGTATGCTGTAGCTCACTCCCCTGACATACCCGCCTCCGCCAAGATTGCTGGGCCCTGTGCCACGGGTTATAGCCGTAGATCCGAGCTTGATAGAATATCCATAGTTATACCCATTAATAACAGGAATAGTTGTAAAACGGCCAAACGGGTCAATGGTACTGGATGTGATTACCTGAATTCCAAGAATAGAACCCAAATTATATTCCTGGATCGTGTGGGTACCAATGGTTCCACCGGGTGCGGGCGATAGCGAATCATATTTTACTATGATCGCCTGTGGCCCATTCCCGTCACCATTATTACCCGTATATGCGTACCAATGTGTCAGGTCCGTGCTGCTAAAGTTAATGTTCAGCGGACAGGTTTGCGATTGGGAAGCAGACCGTAGGCAAACGAAAAGAAGAAAAACACTCCACCAGCACTTCATCAAGCAATGTATTGTTGAGGTTTATTACCGAACGATGACTTCCACAGGAATGAAAAGGGGTCGAGTTGTTACAGGTTAGATCTACGTAAATTACAACAAAAAGGTTGCGGAAAAAAAGATGGAAACAGATTCCGGACCTGAATACCGTACAATTACGATGATTCAATTCATTGTCGTCATAAATATTGCGGAATTGCTGTTGATTTTCAGCACAATGATATTAATTGATCCGATTCGTCAGAATCCGGTTCTGACAGTTGTTTTGAACGGAACCATTAATTCCTGCAGATGGGTCGCGGGTCTTCCCAAATTGAAGAATTCATTCTGACCTGAGACTATTTACCGGGTTGGAAACAGCGGCCCTGATGGCATGAAAGCTCACCGTTGCCAGTGCAATAAATGCGGCCAGAATGGCTGACAGTCCAAATACCCACCACTGAATAGGGATCCGGTATGCAAAGTCCTGAAGCCACTTCGACGTAGCGTACCAGGCAAGGGGAAATGCGATGATTGCTGCAATTAAAACCAGTTTTAGAAAATCAGCGGATAACAAGGCAACGATGGCGTCCACTCTTGCACCCAAAACTTTCCGGATTCCGATTTCCTTAATACGTTGTGTAATGGCAAATGCCGACAGGCCAAATAAACCCAGACAGGCGATAAATATGGCGATGCAAGAAAAAACTGTAAATATTGTTCCCTGCTTTTGTTCAGACTCATAAAGACTGGCGAAATGCTCATCCAGGAATGTATACTGATAGGGAATTTCAGGTAGGTATTTCCTCCATACCTTCTCAATCGTTGCCAGCTCTCCCTTAATATTTCTGCCGCTGACTTTTATCGAAAGGTTGTTAAAATACGACTGGCTGGGTGTTACGGCAGGATTCAACAGGACAATGGGCACGATCCTTTGTTTTAGTGATTCAAAATGAAAATCCCCAATTACGCCGACAACTTTTC
The DNA here is from genome assembly GCA_041481385.1 of Puia sp. Lineage (GTDB taxonomy): Bacteria > Bacteroidota > Bacteroidia > Chitinophagales > Chitinophagaceae > Puia. Next base: position 18,768 of record JBGPBW010000049.1, on the reverse strand, counting down.
CTGTGTACCGACCATATTTAAAATTGCGGCCTATCGCTTCCGCCGGTGTTTTCCAGCCGATCGCACTAACGGCTGCTTCATTCAAGAGAAAATTGGAAGTGTCCGTTCCATAGGCACGGTTGAAATTTCTCCCGGTTAAAACCCGGATGCCGTAGGTCGGAACAAAATCATAGTCTGCAACTACAAATTTAATATCTGCCGTTACGGGACGCATGGAATCTCCGACCAGGGTTGAAGCTCCCATGTTGTCCAGCAGTCTGCCTGTGGGTATACGGGAAGATCGTGCGAGGTTTTTTATCTCCGGATTCTGAAGCAGTTCATTTCTAAATGACTGATACGATGTATTGATATTATTGTAATAAGGCAATATGATGAGATGTTCCTTATCATATCCAAGGGAAGTCTTCTGCATATAACGCAGCTGCTGAAAAACAATCACGGTTGTGATGATGAGGACGATTGAAATGGTAAACTGGGCAACCACCAACACTTTCCTGAATGAGATATTTCCTCTTCCTACTTTTAAAAGTCCCTTAAGTGTATTGACGGGTTGAAATGAAGACATGTATAAAGCCGGATAAAGACCTGCCAGTATACCGACAATAAAAGGTGTGAGCAAAACGGGTATCAATATTTGCCATTTCAAAAGCATATCTATAGAAAGCACCTGGTTGGAAATATTATTGATCCAGGGTAGCGTCAGATACAGTAAACCAAAAGAAATAAGAATAGCAGTCCACGAAACAAGCACGGATTCGCTGAGAAATTGAAATATAATTTCTCTTCTTCTTGCTCCGACTACCTTTCTGATTCCAATCTCCCTTGCCCTGAGCGCCGAGCGGGCAGTAGACAGATTCATGTAATTGATGCAGGCGATGATCAATATAAATAAAGCAATGATCGAGAAAATATATACCCTGCTGATATCGCCATTGGGTTCCGCTTCATAATCCGCATGCGATTTCAGATGAATGTCTGATAACTTCTGCAGTCCGATTTTGGTATATTTAGAGGGCAGATCTCCATGGTAATCTTTGTGATCCATACGCCGGTCAACAAAAGCCGGGAATCGGGCAATCATGCGGTTTGGATCGTAATGCAGAGGAAGCACCAGATAAGTGAAGAATGAATTGTTGCCCCAGTCTGTGCAAAGATTTTCTGCACCGTATAACGCAGGATCTTTTAATGTATTAAATGAAACCAGCATACCGGGGTGCAGGTGGGAATTGGCAGGAAATCCCTTGTATATGCCTGTGACTTTTACATCGAACTGATTATTCGCCCTTAATACTTTATTTAATGGATCTTCATTTCCAAAATAACGCTTCGCTGTTTCTTCGCTGAGCATAACAGAAAATGGTTCAACCAATGCAGTTTTCGGATTTCCCTGAACCACATCCAATGTGAAAACGTCAAACAGGTTTTCATCAGCAAAATACACATTTGGTTCATTGAACAGTTTATCCTTATACTTCAGTGGTGTACTCCCGCTATTTAAAAGCCTTGTCATTTTTTTTATCTCCGGAAAGTCCGTTGGAAAATAATAACCAAAGGGAGGAGATATAGTACTCAGGTTTAAGGAGACAATTCCTTCGGAATTATTAAAACTCCGTGTGACACGATAAATATTTTCAACATTTTTATTATACCTGTCATAACTCAGTTCGTTAACAATAAAAGTTGTGATCAGCAGGCAGCAGGTTAATCCAATGGTCAGCCCCAATAAATTAATGGTTGAAATAAATCTGTATTTCATCAGGTTACGCCAGGCGATTTTGAAATAATTGCTGATCATACTTTTAAATATTAATGATTATCAGCCTCGAACAGACTGACCAAATTCCAACAAAAAAAAATCCAAATAATCAATGAATTAATATTCAATGTTTTATCTTAAGACAAGAGAACCGAATGTCCGCTTCTGATACAGAGGATGTCCGTTTTAGCCATATTTCAACGTACCTGGACGGAGTAATTATTCTCCGGAAATAAATTATCTTGCCGATGAAAATCTGCTGCATATTGATCAGAATTATTCGGGTTTCGTGCCCTGAAATATTAGTACGATCCCATGATTTACAAATCAGAATACGGTACCGATGCCTGATATCTTTCACAACTTCACGATTAAAAGTTCTCCGGAAAAAGTTTTTGAAAACATCTGCCGGTCTGAAGGACTCGACAACTGGTGGACAAAAAACTCTGTGGCAAAGCCTGAAAAAGGTGGTGAATATCTCCTTGATTTCGGGCCTCAGTACCGGTGGAAGGCTGTAGTCAGTAAGTATGAGACGAATCAGATTTTTGAACTTCAGTTTACCGACGCGGATGCTGACTGGATTGGTTCAAAAGTTGGATTTTCATTAAAAGTCAAAAACGGGAACACCGACGTTTATTTTTATCATTCCGGGTGGCCGCAGGTAAACGAACACTTTAAAATCTCCAGTTATTGCTGGGCCATGTATCTGCGGATACTCAAAAGGTATACTGAGAAAGTCGAGCAGGTTCCTTACGAAAAGCGATTGGATGTGTAACCGACCGTCGCCACTGTCCAATTTAGATCACGCGTGACTACCTTTTCCCGCGATCATTAAGGCCGCGCCGGCCAGACCTGTATCTTTAACCAGATTTGTCAGTGCAATGCTGATAATGGGATTACCCTCGGAACGAATCAGCGCGGGCAGGTGAATGGTAAAGACAATGACGAGTAGATAAAGCGCTAAATATAAGCCGGCAACCCGGGTATATTTACCGGTTAAAAATGAAATAGCGGCCATAATTAATGCAGCTCCGGTCAGGTATACCCAGAATATGTGGTAGGGAATAAAGGAGGGAATTGTATTTTGAAATCCCGTACCGTTCAGAAAATGATTGACTCCGAAAAAGCCAATCACCAAAGCATACAGAACAACACCAATCCGGTAAATTGATTGAGTATTCATAGCAAGCATTTTTGTTAATCTAAATTTAACAAATCTTACTAACTTTAATTCGGAAACCCCTTATTTATTCTGGTTTAAGTTGCAAACAATTCCATTGGATTTGGGTGGAGTGCTTTGCATTTTGCACAAACTTTTTTTATTTTAATTCTCCGGGTATAACTGTTATGTGGAGTTTCCTTCCGTCTCTCAAAACATTCAGGTTTGTTTTTTTGCCGATGACCCCTTCATCAAGATACTTATGGAGATTGTCCACGGTCGCTATCGGTTTTCCTTCCATCTCAACAATAATATCGCCGGTTTGTATTGATCGATTTTCTGCATTAGCGTCAGCAAGTATGTCGAATACATAGACACCCGTTTTTGTTTTCAGTTGATTTGCACCAATCATACGAGGCGTGAGGTTCACTGGTTGTGCTGCAATACCCAGATGAGCTCTTCTAACTTTTCCCTTCATGATTAAACAACCGGCCACATAACCAGCCAGGTTAGATGAAATTGCAAAACATAATCCCTGAGCAGATGCAATTACAGCGGTGTTCACGCCAATTACCCTGCCTTCGGAGTTTACCAACGGTCCTCCGCTGTTTCCCGGATTCAATGCAGCATCGGTTTGGATGATGTCGTCTATAAGTCTTCCGTTGTTTGCCCTGAGCGTTCTTCCTGTGGCACTGACTACACCCGCCGTGACGGTATATTGCAGACCCATGGGATTACCGATGGCAATGGCGATCTGGCCCGGCTGAAGCTGGTCGGAATCTGCAAACTGCAAAGGTTTGAGGTCACCATTGTAAACTTTCAGGATGGCCATATCCGTTGATGGGTCCGACCCTATCAAAGTCGCCGGATATACATTTCCGTCTGCAAATGCCGCTTTGACAGAATCTGCCTGTTCAATGACATGATGATTAGTGACCAGGTAACCGTCGGTTGAAATCACAAATCCGGATCCTGAAGCAGGTGTCTCCAGCAGTTTTCCAGTCCTCGGGCTCTGTGATTTTCTAATGACCTGTATCTGTGCGACTGCCTGTGCAGCATGTCGGGCAACGTTTGTAATCGTTTGGGAATAAGCATCCAATAGTTGTCTATCTGTATGCGAAATAAATTCCGGTATGGTTATCTCCTCTTGCATACCAACCAGACCCAAGAATCAAACCAGATCAGCAGACTGAAAATTTGGCGGGATATCGTCCCTTATCCACCCCTTTGCCCCCGATGCCACCTCTTTGGTACCCCGATTCCTTCGCTTTGCCTCCCCGGAATCCGGGGAGGCAAAGCGAACCCAATCCGAACCCAATCCGAACACAACGGGGAGGATCGGGGCATTTCCGGGGAGAATCTGCAGTTTGTCACCCTTTTTTGGGAAGTCCGTCACAGGTTTTGCAGAACCCCGTCACATTTCTGAACAAACAGGTTGGAGTCAATATACATTTGCTGTAACATTCACTGATGGGGAGTTTTTCGCGCATTTGGCGATTTAGACTACAGGTTAAAACAGAATCAGATGCTTAGGGAAGAAGCCCGCTGAGCTTGTAATTCTGCCGGCGTTTTGGGCCTGATCCAGGAATTGTCGTAAGGACGAAAGCAATCACTGAACTCCAGGGATTTGAGCTCAATCCGGTTATTCATATATCCGGAAAGGAACTTAAACGCGAGAGGCTTCTCCTTTTTCAAAATCAGGAGACTTGCATTAGCCCCTGCTTTTGCTGCAATAGGTACCCCACCGCCCAGTTCAGCCCAATGACCACCAATAATCAGGTTTTTTACAGGTGTCCGGTAATGTGAGATTTTATTTTTCATATTTTCCCGGCCTGGTCTGGCACCCATCATGGTGCCATTCTTATTGCCTGTATAACGCCAATGCGTAACCGGAGTTGCAACTTCAAAAAATATTATATGGGTACTCAGGCCGGGGGCCAGTTTTTTTTCTACGCGCGAGATTAGAATATCGGCTACCTGTTTTTTCAGGTTCTGATAGGCTTCGCCCCTTACACGTTTACCGTAAGCATCCAGTTTGGTTTCCCATTCATTTTGATAATCCATAAATGCGGGCATATAGAGTGTAAGTGTTCCCTGGTTTTGAGGTGCCAGGGACTTATCGCGCATCGAGGGAGCGATGATGCTGATTTCAGAGCGATTCGGGTCTCCACCGCTTTGACAATCAAAGGGCTGATTTTCATCAACCAAATGGATTAGTTCTTCATTAAATCCAAGTGACTCCGCTGTGCAATCGAGTGCCAGGGAAACTGTGATTGAAGAACTGTATAGTTCTGCTTTTCTCAGTTTTTTCTTGAGATTAACCGGAACAGCATTCGCGGGCAACATTTTTTCGTATAATGTCTCGATATCGCAGGCTGCTATTATGTATTTGCTGTTTAATCGTCGTTCCTTACCCCGTTGTTCAAACAGAAGTCCGGTGGACCGGCCCCGTTCGACAAAAATTTCCTTTACCCGGCACTGCAAACCCACAGGGTTTTGGTAATAATTAATCACATACTGAAGCCACTGGGGTATTACCTGACTGCCGCCCTTCGGTGGGCTCTGGAAATCATGGAAATAGGACCAGCCTATCGGAATCAGGCAACCCAGTACTTCCTGTTCTGCGGAAAATATTTTATGCAACCGGGGGTCTTTAAAAAACCGGTTCAAACCTTTTTTTAATCCCTTTTCCCCTGTGAAAGTCAGCCAGGGGATAAAAGGAATGGCAAATTCAAGCAGTCTGATCTTATTTCTCAATTTTTGAAGAAAAGACATGGTTTCCTCCGAGCGAAAAATCCGGTTATAGCGTTTAAATGAACGACCGATTTGTCGGGCTTTCAGAAAAAGCCGTTCAATGCCTTTTTTTTCTTCTGGAAAATCCCGGACCATCTGATCCCGCATTTCATCCGGATTGTTGGTAAGCAGATAATCAAATCCCTCGCCTTTATATCTCCGGATCCTTTGTTGCTCCACGGCCCGGGGATGATCAGCACCGATGACGCTGAATAGTTTATCCACTATGCCATCCGGACCGTACTGGTTGAGCCAATGTATGGCTGTATCGAAAATAAAATGTTTTCTTTTGAAACCGGCCAGGTATCCGCCTACATGGGGTTCTTTTTCCAATACGCAGACCGACAAACCGGCCTTACTCAAAAGGGCAGCGGCGGTTAAACCACCTACACCCGCTCCGATAACAATCACATCATAATAATCCTTAAATTCAGGTTGCCCCATGTCAGTAATTTACCGAAATCCATCCGTATGAATAAAAAAACCATTCAGACAGAAAATGGTAATTTTAACCCATGCGACAGGAGAATGATATTAAATTGAAAGAGGAAAAGATTATCCAAATAATCAATGACTTCCTCCAGGAGGAGTTTGAAGTGGACCGGTCGAAAATAATTCCTTCTGCCGACCTGAAAACCACCCTGGAACTGGACAGCCTCGATTATATTGACCTTGTGGTGGTCATGGAAAAAAACCTGCATATCAAAGTGGATCCGGCCGACCTGGTAGACATCCACTCATTCCAGGATCTGTACGAATACGTAAACACAAAAATGAGCAATCAGGAATAAGTACTGATCCCGATTTTGCCTACGCGTCCGCCTGACTGGGATTTTCCGGATCTGATGGCACGATTTTACATACTACTGGAATAAACCAGTCTACATGCCGGCTAAATCAAAAACCAGGTTGGCAGGTTATATACAAACCGCAATTTCGTCAACGCCACGCCGGGTGATACCCGGCAAGGTCAGACCCATGCTGGCAACACTAACCGACAAACCGTTCGATCACCCTGACTGGATGTTTGAAATAAAATGGGATGGCTACCGTGCAATAGCCATCCTGAATGGCGGCACTGTATCTCTCCTTTCGCGCAATGAAAAATCCTTTAATGAAAAATTTTACCCCATCAGCGAATCTCTTATGCAATGGAATTTGCACGCGGTGCTGGATGGAGAAATTGTAGTCATTAATGAAAACGGGACTCCTAATTTTGGAGCGCTACAAAACTGGCGCAGCGATGCTGACGGAGAATTGATCTATTACATTTTTGATATTATATGGCTGGAAGGTCATGATTTGCGGGAGCTTCCCTTATGGGAAAGAAAAAAAATCCTGAAAAATATTAAACTGCCCAGTGAAATCATCCGGTTAAGCGAAGGCTTTGAAAGATCGGGCACCGTTATATTTAAAACGGTAAAAAAAAACGGACTTGAGGGTATTATTGCAAAAAAAATGGACAGTCCGTATCATGAAAACACAAGAAGCCGCGACTGGCTCAAAATCAAAACGACTAACCGGCAGGAAGTCGTAATCGGCGGATATACGTTAAACGAAGGATCGACCAAATTATTCAGTTCCCTGCTCGTGGGTGTTTACAAAAAAAATGAACTGATCTATACTGGTAAAATTGGTACCGGTTTTAATCAGCTTACACAGAAAGACCTTTTAAAAAAATTTAAACCCCTTATTATCCGGCAATCACCATTCGCCATTCAGCCAGATGTCAACAAGCCTTCCCGCTTTCGTCCGGAGCCTCCCGATGCTAAAGCAGTCTGGCTGAAACCCAGGCTGATTTGTGAAGTTGGTTTCACAGAAATGACTTCAGACGGCCTGATGCGTCATCCTACTTTTGAAGGACTTAGAACCGATAAAAAACCGGAATCCGTTAGATTCGAGAAAGGAACACCTGTGGACAGGATCCAGGTAATTAATAAGAATACCATTCAAAAAAAAATGATTATGCCTTCTAAAGGAAATTCCAGAAAAACATTATTGAATCCCTCAGAAGAAACCCAGGTTAAAGAAATCAATGGGCATGAACTTAAATTTTCACACCTGAGTAAAGTATATTGGCCAAAGGAAAAGATTACCAAACGCGACATGCTCAATTATTACTACCTGGTGGCACCTTATATCCTCCTTTATTTAAAAAACCGGCCACAATCCTTAAACCGTCATCCGAATGGGATTGAAGGCGGAAATTTTTATCAGAAAGATGTGAAAGGCAAAGCTCCTGACTGGACGGAAAAATTTGCTTACCGAAGTGAAGGTGATGAACGGGAGAAGGAATTCCTGGTTTGCACTGATGAGGCAAGCCTGTTGTACATGGCATCCCTGGGTTGTATCGAAATGAATCCCTGGTCGAGCACAGTGGACAAACCTGATCACCCTGACTGGTGTATCATTGATTTAGATCCGGACAAAAACCCTTTTAATCAGGTGATCGAAGCAGCTGCAGTCACTCATCAGCTTTTATTAAGTGCGGGAATTGATTCTTATTGCAAAACGTCAGGATCGACGGGCATTCATATTTATATCCCCATGGGTGCAAAGTATACCTATGAGGAATCAAAAGAATTTGCCCGGGCAATTGTGACGAAGGTACATGAACAGATACCCCGTTTTACGAGTATCGAAAGGCCAACAGCAAACAGAAAAGGAAAGATTTACCTGGACTTTCTTCAAAACCGCCCTCAGGCGACGCTGGCTGCTCCTTATTCCCTGCGACCTAAACCAGCCGCTACGGTTTCTGCACCGCTCCATTGGGAGGAATTAAAAAAAGGATTAAAACTTCAGGATTTTACGATAGTCAATATGCCAGAAAGGATTTCCAAAGAAGGAGACATATTCAAACCTGTTTTGGGCAAGGGAATCAATCTGAAAAACGCATTGAAAGCTCTTTAGGCGTTTTGAAAACAAACCAAAACCATCCATACAGAGGATTCGTAACTTCAGGTGACTATGAAAAAACTGGTTGTTTTATCAGGGGCGGGCATCAGCGCAGAAAGTGGATTAAAAACTTTTCGCGACAGTGATGGACTTTGGGAGGGATATGATATAAAAGAAGTAGCCACGCCGGGCGGATGGCGAAAAAATCCTGCTCTTGTACTGGATTTTTATAATATGCGGAGGCGGAATGTAAGGGACGCAGTTCCTAATTCTGCTCATCTTGGACTTGCGGATTTGGAAAAAATTTTTGATGTACAGATCATCACCCAAAATATTGATGACCTCCATGAGCGCGCCGGATCAACGAAAGTATTACACCTTCATGGAGAAATATTTAAAATGCGCAGCGAACTGGAAGAATCCCTGGTTTATTCCATACGGGATGATATCCGTCTCGGCGATAAAGCACCTGATGGTGGTCAGTTCAGGCCGCATATTGTTTGGTTTGAAGAACCTGTTCCGCTGATCGCAGATGCCGGCAGGCTGGTGCGCGGTGCTGACATTTTCCTTGTCATCGGTACTTCTCTGGCGGTATATCCTGCCGCCGGACTGATTGATCTAGCTAATCCCCGAATTCCAAAATTCATCGTGGATAAAAACATACCTTTTACCCGGAGCATACAAAACCTGAGCACCATTCAAAAAAGAGCCACGGAAGGTATGTCTGATTTAATCGGACAATTAAAGGCACATCAGTAATATATCAAATCTTTCCGCATAGCGAAAGAAAAAATACAAAGCTTTTTAATGTCTTTTTAATTATTTGCACAGGTATCTGGCTTCTTGGCCCATAACCTTATATTTGCTCTTTCTAGAACTCAATAAAAACATTTTCCATGAACAAAGCAGAACTTATTGCAAAATTAGCCGACGACGCAAACCTCACTAAAACTCAGGCAGGCGCGGCTCTCGATTCCTTTACAGAAGCCATTGCAAAAACGCTTAAAAAAGGAGACAAAGTTACACTTGTAGGTTTCGGAACCTTTTCTGTATCGAAACGTGCTGCACGCAATGGCCGTAATCCGCAAACCGGAGCCACTATAAAAATTAAAGCGAAAAAAGTTGCCAAATTCAAAGCAGGCAAGGAACTTGCCAGCCGCGTGTAAAATCATTTTATTTATTAAAAGATATCGGGCCGGACAACCGGCCCTTTTTTTTGCCGAAAGAGTCGACAAAGAGCGATGACCGTTGACGGTTGACGGTATCAATCATCACTCAGACTTTCTTCCGGAGCGATGAATTCCACTCGGTAAATACGCATCAGTAAAATAAAAATGGATATGAGCAGTGGCCCGAAGATAAGTCCGATAAATCCAAAAAGAGGAACACCCACGAATACGCCAAATAAAGTAATGAGCGGATGTACATTCCCGATCCGTCGCTGCAGCCAAAGACGAAAAACGTTATCCATCGTTACGATAACGCCAAGCCCGTAAATAAGAATGATGATCCCTTTGGTCGTTTCCCCGTTTGCAAATTGAATGATGGCCAACGGAACATAAGTTAGTGCGGAGCCGACAAGCGGTAAAATAGAAGTGAAAGCTGTAAGAGCAAACCATAACAGCGGCTCCTGGATACCCAATATCAGGTAAAGTATCAACCCGGCGACACCCTGGAGCACAGCGATCAACGGAATTCCGACTGCGTTAGAAATGACCATCTGATTCATCTGACGCCGTACCCGAATAAGATTATCCTTACGCAGCGGAAGGACTTCTTCCATCCAGTCTTCCATTTTATTGCAGTTCGTGAGCATAAAATATAACAGGAAATACATGACTACGAGCGCCACCAGGGAATTAACAGTAGCTCCCAGAATCAGGGGCAACTCCTGAAGGGCAATTCCGCTGAGATTCCGGATCGTTTCTTCATTGAGAAAATGATATCCCAAACGCAATTCCATATTTTTCAGATATCCGATGAGGGAAGCTGTAAGTTCTGTGGCATGGCTTATTACGTAACCTGCTTTTGTACTGACTGCATTCACAAATATGAAAACAGGCAGGAGAATCATTAAAAAAGAGACCAGCATGAGCAGCAAGGCAGCAGTAGCCGGCTTCCATTTTTCTTCCACCATGCGCTTCATAAATTTCCGCATGAGTACATATAAAGTAACGGCTCCCAGAAAAGATGGAAGAAAAGATTTCAGGTAAGTGTACAGGACAATGCCCATGATGCAGAGTACGACGATAAAAAAGAACTGTCTTACCTTTTCCGTTTCGTAAGTTTTCATCATTCCTGTTTAAAGCAAGATACAAAGACTATACATAGTGGCACTGGACCTGATTCTGAATATATTGTTCCGGCCCGGTTTCATTTGGGTTTTAAATTTTAAGTACATTTAAGGCAATCTTTAAAATATGCGCCGAAGTTTAGTTTGCTGCCTTTTCATTTGGATAAGTCCTGTTTTAGTTGCACAGTCAGGTCAGATATCGGGATTCAGTGATGCCGGTGTTACAGAAGAACTTAAAAGAGAAAAAACATTTGACGATTTGATCAGTACAAAACATATCGGCGAAACGATCAGGGATCTGTCTTCCCGGCCACACAACGTTGGATCTCCGGGCTGCAGGGAAGTGGCTGAAAAAATTCAACAGCTATTCACAAATTATGGATTCAGCGTTCATATGGATGTTTACCAGGTTTTATTTCCGGTACCCAAAATCAGGATTTTGGAAATGACTGCCCCGCAAGTCTATCACGCATTGTTAAAGGAACCTGCGATAAAAGAAGACCTTAGTAGCGCACAGGAAGGTCAGTTACCCACTTACAATGCCTGGAGTGCAGATGGTAACGTGCATGCGGAACTGGTTTATGTTAACTATGGATTGAACGCAGACTATGAAGACCTTGCCCGCATGGGAATCGATGTAAAAGGGAAAATCGTAATTGCCCGTTACGGGCAGAGCTGGCGTGGCATTAAACCTAAAATTGCACAGGAACACGGAGCAGTCGGCTGTATCATTTATTCTGATCCAAAAGATGACGGTTATTATCAGGGTGATGTATATCCGAAAGGCGCGTTTAAAAATGAGTACGGTGTACAACGGGGTAGTGTAATGGACATGGTGATTTATCCGGGAGATCCTTTAACACCGGGAATAGGCGCTACCCCGGATGCCAAAAGATATGCAACCCACCAGGAAGCACCCAATCTCCTGAAAATTCCGGTTTTGCCCATCAGTTATCATGATGCCCGTCCCCTGTTGGAATCATTGGCAGGTCCAGTCGCTCCGGAAAACTGGCGTGGTGCCCTTCCATTCACTTACCATGTCGGACCTGGCAAATCGGTTGTTCATTTGGAATTACAATTTGACTGGAAACTGGTACCCTGTTACGATGTGGTCGCCATGATCAAAGGCAGCGAATTCCCCGATGAATGGGTTATCCGTGGCAACCACCATGATGCCTGGGTAAATGGCGCACAGGATCCGATCAGCGGACAAGCCGCTATGCTTGAGGAAGCAAAAGCACTGGGTGCCATGGTGAAATCAGGATGGAAACCCAGGCGTACCATTGTCTATTGTGCCTGGGATGCCGAAGAACCAGCGCTCGTCGGATCCACAGAGTGGGTAGAAGACCATGCCACACTCCTGCAACAAAACACGGTTGTCTACATTAATTCCGATGAAAACGGAAGAGGATTTCTTAATGCGGGAGGTTCTCATGCACTGGAGAAACTTGTGGACGAAGTGGCTAAGGGTATACCGGATCCCCAATCAGGAGTTAGTATTTATGACAGATTGAAAGCCCATCAGGTCTTAATGGCGCCAAATCCAACACTGGCAAAGGAAATGATGGATAAGTCAAACCTCCATTTACAGGCCCTGGGTACAGGCTCTGATTTTTCACCTTTCCTTCAACATCTCGGCATACCCTGCCTGAATCTGGCTTTTTCCGGCGAAGATAACAGTGGGGATTACCATTCTATTTATGATTCCTACGAAAACTTTATCCGTTTCATAGATCCTGGTTTTGTTTATGAAGCAGCTCTGTCAAAAATGGCGGGTCATTCCGCAATGCGCATGGTTAATGCCGACATTCTTCCATTCGATTTTAGAATACTGTTCAGGGAAATAAAATCTTATACTGCGGAATTACAGACGCTGATAACAAACCTTCGGGAAGCTACCGCAGTCAGTAATGAAATTATAAAAAAGAAATACTGGATCATCGCTGGTGATACATCCAGGCCGTTTACCCCTGAAACATTAAAACAAACAGTTCCCTACATTGATTTTTCACCATTGGAAAATGCAGTTACCAGTTTAGGCAAGGCAGCAGATCACGCCTATGAACTATCGAAAAATATTTTGCCGGATTCGAAACTGGCGGATAGTCTGAACCGCCACTTTTATCGGGCAGAACAGGAACTCCTGCTCGACCAGGGACTACCACTGAGGCCCTGGTATAAACATGTTTTATACGCTCCGGGATATTACACCGGCTATTCAGTTAAGACTTTACCGGGCATACGGGAATCCATCGAACAGCGCAATTTTCTGCAGGCGGAAATTGAAATTAAAAGAGCGGCCATGTCTGTCAATAAACTGGCAGATTACCTGTCTTCGATGTGAGTTTTGTTAACTGTGCGGATATACAAAAGTATATTTTACATTTTCGGACCGTTTCATGAAACTAACCCAGATGGCAGTATAAAAGACCATTCTTACAAATTGTGTCATCATTTGCTGCCGCAGGCTAATCATTGATGCGGGTATCCTGATGTTATAGTATGCCAGTACCAGGATAAATTGCGCAATAAGAAATATTACGGTGTAATAAATAAACATGGAGGGGAAAATATCCCTCTTCCCGAAAAACCAGAACAGTAAAGCAGCGGTGCCTGCCATGGAAAACAGGGACAGTATCATTTCAAAAACGAATATTGTCTGGAGCTTAGCTCCTCCCAATTTCTCATAAATATTCCAGGTTGAGACCAGGTAATAGTGCTCATTCCAGAAATAATACCCCTGCACACCCAGGCGGATCATTAGCGTGATACCCAGGAATACGATCCAGCCCCCGAGTGGTATACCTGCGTCCACACGCTCGTCCTGCAATTTCGTTTTTTGATTCAGGAAACGAAATAACATGGTAAATAAAACGCCCAGGAAGAAACTTAGCCAGATTGTAATCCAGTTGATATTGGAAACAGGATTACCGTTTGCAGTGGAATTTGGTACTGATACGTCAAGCTTTGAAAAATTTAAACTAAAACAATTTTCTATCTCCCTGAAATCCGTTTTGTATTTCCTCACTTCACCGGCAGGAATATATCCTTTGAAAGTTTTGAAATAATAGGTAATACTCAGGTGACTTCCATTTGCCAATGGCGTAAAATCAAACTGATAGTAGTCATTCTTAATGTGCACCGCCTCCATATCCACAGGCCACACTTCCGGCATATCCATGTGCAGTATATATTCTTCGGAAAAAGGAAATTCCAGGGAAACCGGGACACTATCTGCGTGCGCAGCCGGATCGGGTATCCTGGAAGAAATGTCTTTAGCGTACAACGTCAGGACCAATTTGCCTGCATCGTTCTTACGCCAGATTTTTGGAATTACATAGGATTCCCTTGTGGTTACTTCATTCTTCAGACTGTCGTCATGCTGATCGACAGGTGAAACGCTCAGAATACCGTCGAAATCTTTTTGGTAATATTTCAGATAGTTTTCAGTAACATTCTTTTGGCTGGAATTCGATAAATTCTCGCGGATATCATCGGCAGCACCACCCTTATACAGGCTTGTTACTTTCAGGAAACTTGAATCATCGTTGAAACGCACATTAAATTCGTCCGTTATCGTTGTTGAATGCAGAAATCCCGGTTCCATTTTTGTCAACTGATTTTCGCCCGGTCTCAGAACCAGCACAAACCCATAGTCAGGAATAAATGTATTGATGAGTTCTCCCCTTTGAAAAGAAATCGTCGGGTCAACGAAAATATATCCTGAAGACCGTTGAATCGCCACGATTGCGTGATCGAACGCAGATGGCGACGGGACGGCATTCGTAAGATTTTCTCTTTCACTTGAATTGGTAAGGGCTACAAATGCTTCAATATGTTCATGACGAAGGATCATGGTCAGCAGGAGTGCCTTATCCTTACAATCCCCAAACCTGCCATTATAGACCGCCACGGGTGAATGGGGCTGATGGGTATTATTGCCAATTTCGAGACCCAGGTATCGGATCTGATCCTGTACAAACCGAAGAGCCAGATTAGCAAACATATCGTTGTCTCCGGCGGCTTCCTTCCGCCAGGAATCTATTTTTTGCAACAGAGACGCCGGCAGTGAGAATTGATAATTATCGAAAGTCTTTAGGCCCCAGCCAGTCACTTCATTCCAGTTTTCATATTCACTGATGCTTACGTAAGGATCATTTGTGAACCATGACGGAATATTGGATTCTCCTGATCCATTTAATAATAGAGGGTTATTCCACTGATAAGAAGTTAAACCATCCGCACTATTCTGAATTGGATTGGCTGCATGGTTAAATGTTTTTATATATAACTTTTTCGCGCTGGGTGCGAGTATGCTTAAATAATAATTGGCTACCGGTGTGCTGCTGTTAAAATAAAAATCAGCCGCGTATCGGCCGCCAAACACAGGATTAAAACCAATCACCGAGTAGGAAACATCGATCAGGTCGCCTTTTTGTACGCCTTTCAGAATAAGGTATGCCCGCTTAATGCCATTATATTCGTAATCCGATGCATTCGATTCTTCATCCACGATTTTTATCGAACCGGCCTTCAGCTGATTAATCGTTTTGCCATCCCGGATAATCTTCACCGAATGAAAAACAAGTTGCTGGAATTGCGGAGCAAAATTCACAGATACCTCTGAAGCATCCTGAACACCGGATTCATTGACTATTTGCCTGGTAAAATGCAGGTATACGGTTTGGTTTACCAGGTTCACCTGGCGGTTCATTAATTCGTAATAGAAACCATTACTAACATCTTTCAGATCCGGATTCCGGGAGGTTTCCCGGATGACCGGTAAAATCCAGGTTGGAACCGGTTTAATCTGAACCGTGCTGCCGGCGAGTAAATTCGCACTTACCTGCAAGGCTATATACAGCATGAAAATTCTGCGCACGTTAGTTGGTTCGGGTTTCTCAAACTTAATGAATAAAAGGTAATTTTTACAGCTTGCTGCGCCATTTTACGCAACCCGGGGCATAAAAGGCCGTACTCTCTACTAAACACGATGAATCCTGAAATTCAATTGCAAATTCACCGGTCTGTCAGTGACAAAAGTTCCCATTTTGGGCTGGTTTGGGCGGGAGGCGGCAGAAATACCGGTAGGAAAACAATCAGACTGCTTTGGAAGACTGTTATTGCCGTTTAGACGCCATTTTCAGCATCTTGGATCCCAAAGACGGCGAAGGGAGATGAAAGTAGTTGGGGGTGAATTAACTTTATATCGGATCAGGTTACAATCCTTTCAGCAGGAAAGACCAATCAAGATTGTAAATCTTTTTAGAAGCAGGTGAATTTGGACATCATACAGATTATAGAAGGTTGCAAGAAACAGGATGCGCGGAGTCAAAAAATGCTCTACGAGCGTTTTTATGGCTATGCCCTGAAAATTGCTTTTCGTTATGTGTATCGATATGATATAGCGGTGAATGTGGCCAATGATGGATTTGTAAAGGTATTCCGGCACATTGAAAGGTTCCGTTACGAAGAAGAGGATTATCCTGAAAGATTACTGATGGCCTGGATGAAACGAATCGTCATCAATACATCTATAGATGAATTGCGCCGAAACAATATGACCCCTGAGATTGGTGGTATACCTGAACATGTGTGGGAAGAGCCTGACAATAGTCAGAAAGCGGACCAACTCCTGTTATATAAAGAGCTGATCAGTTACGTTAAGAGTCTACCGCCGATGTACCGTATTGTGTTCAACATGTTTGTAATCGATGGTTGTACTCATTTTGAAATTGCGGATTTCCTGGGCATTTCAGTAGGCACTTCAAAATCAAATTTATCAAGAGCCCGGGGTATACTTCAGAAAATTATTAAAGAACGAGAAGCGGAAAAGTCATGGAGCATGTAAATAACGATATGGACGACCTGTTCCGAAAGGCCGGCGAACTCTATCCGCTTAAAACAACTGAGTCGGATTGGGAGGGCGTGCTGGGCAAACTCCGGGATGAAATTTCCGGAGAAACGGGAATTCCGTATGCAGTGCCGGTCCGGGGCAATTCATACAGACGCCGGTGGCTCTTATTACTCCTGGTTCCCGCCTTTATTTTCAGCCTGGTTTATCTTACGGGGTCCCGGTTTAAGGAAAATAACGCACAACTCCCTGGCAGGGCCAATAACCTTCCCGCTAATAAAAATAGTCCGGTTGCCCCTAAAATTTCCAGTCTCCCGGACCAGACAGATAATAAAACCGCAGCCGGGTCGAACTCCCAGTTGAAGACAGGGGAAGATGTCGCAACAACCACAGCGGTTTCTGCTACCGAAATAAGGTCCGGTGAACAGGTTGGCAGGAAGTCTGCTCCAAACCTGTCTTCCCAAAACGGAGTAAGCAAAAAGACTGTTCTGAATGGAAAGAATACTCAGGATGCCGCCGTAAATCAGTCTGCTGCGATGCAAACCAAAAATATTTCTGATCCGGAATCATTTCATGAACCGGTTGAAAAAGCCGTATCCTTATCCGTCTACGGCCCAAGTGAAAACCCATCGGTTTATGGAATGCCTTTCCCCCCGCTGGTTCAAAAAGATGTTGCGCTGAATTCTGAAACAGCAGGAACTGTTGCAAAAACAAATTCAAAGAAAGCTGGATCTCAAAAAGGGATTTATGCTGTTGTATTGGGTGGTCCGGACTGGAGCACTGTAAAAATGCAATCGACAGAACAAGCCGGATATAGTCTCGGTGCATTGGTAGGATACCGTTTTAACAAGAGGATATCTATCGAAACGGGTCTGCTCTGGGACAAAAAGAATTATTATTCCAGTGGTGAGTATTTTGACAAGAGTAAAACGACCATTTCAAATAATGTTAAAATCTTAGAACTAGATGGCTATTGCAATATGTTCGAGATTCCGTTAAACTTTCGATATGATTTTGCGACAGCGACTAATCACAACTTTTTTGCTAGTGCAGGGCTAACGTCTTATATTATGAAAAAAGAATATTATGATTATAGTACAGATGTCTATAATCCAGCAATGGCGCCATATCATGGGGGAAATTACGGCAAATCATACTACAATAGCAGTAACTATTTCTTATCTATAGTCCAGCTGAGTGCAGGCTATGAATATGCTATTGGGAAAAATACAAATATCCGGATTGAGCCTTATGTGAAAATTCCCTTAAAGGGCTTAGGGATCGGCAACATGCCTATTTCAAGCGCAGGTCTATACTTTGGTATCAGCCATTCATTTCATTAACACCAAAACTCAGAATGATCACTATGCGAAAAAAATATCTTTTTGGCATCATCATCATTGTGCTTTTTCTGGTCGGTTTGGGTGTTTACAAGGTATATAAACCTCACCGAAATGTTTCAGGAGAAGACGCTGTGGCCCGTATTACAGCTCAGAACTTGTATCATGAATTTCAAACTGATGAAAACACCGCGAATAAAAAATGGATTGGAAAAGTAATTGAAGTATCCGGAACCATTTCATCTGTAAACGAATCGGCGAGTTATGTATCGATAAATCTTAAAGCAGCATCTGATGGCGGAGTCAATTGCAGCGTATTAAAAACCGATTTGGGCTCAGACGATAAATTCAAAGCAGGTGACTCCATAACCATCAAAGGGAAATGTACTGGTTTCCTGATGGATGTCAACATCGTGGATTGTGTGATAAAAAAATAGACAACAGGTAATTCCGGAAATTAAGACATATGATAAAACAACCCATTTTTTTCGTTCTGATGCTTCTCGCTTTTTGTCCTGTATTTTTTATGGGTTCATGTACCAGTGAAAATATGGTGCCCGCTTGCGATACGTCGAATATGAGTTACTCCCAAAACATAGCCCCCATAATAAAGAATAACTGTTATTTGTGCCATAGTAAAGGGAATACCTCAATTAACGGAGGCATACTATTGGATAG
>JBGPBW010000048.1:0-23898 GCA_041481385.1 Puia sp. | reverse complement strand
GTTCCGTGACGATACAAAAAGTTCTGAAGCCAGAATCTAGTGGGTTTCAGAGGAATTGGTGACGGATTAGTATTTATTTTCAATACCGGGTCATGCGGTTCAACGGGAAGTATGCCCTCATGTGGGGAAAAAAACAGCGTTAGCGATGCGTAATGAATTAAAAACAGATCAGGTTTCCAAAAATGCCAAACGGAGTTGAACAGTTCAGCATTTCGAAAACCTGGTCGTAACGCGGTTTCTCCAATCTCTTCAGATACCTGGATACACATAGCACTGAATATTCTCCAACACCCATCCCTGAGCTCCATTGCCGAGTTCGTTGAAGTTTGTAGTGTAGAAATGATCAGCAACAGCGGCATTCCAATACCTATATAAGGGAACGGTGCCTGCTTTATGGAGGGAATATACATAACCCTGTATCAATTCAAAAGTCCATCCGTGTTCACCATATCCCAGCTCATTCCAGTTGGTTGTATAGAAATGGTCGCCGGCCTGGAGATTCCAATACCTGTATAAAGGAACGGTTCCGGGAGAATGATGCCGGTTAATATAACACTGAATACTTTCCAGGTTCCATCCCTTATTGTCGTATGACAACTCGTTCAGTTCCGTAGTATAGAAATGATCAGTAACCTGGGGATTCCAGTACCTGGCAAGAGGCACTGCAGACAAAGCCGGGACTCCAGCGATGCAGGTAGTGGCACCACTGGTGATCATGTCATCGAGTTTGCTGTACATCAGCTGCACGGTCCAGGTGTCGGGGCCTACCACAATCGTTCCTGTATTTCCATTGCAAATATCTCCATTTTCATTTCCCGAATTTGAATCGAGCCAGGCATTTAGCTGTGGATCGGAAATCATTTCAGAAAATTCATGAGAGGTTACTTGTGTCTGGCGTTGTTCCTGGGTTTCTGCCAGATGCAGGGAGCAATTTGGGTCGCTGGGACAGGAGTGCGTAAGACAGTCATTGGTTAATCCCGGAATGACCGCATAGTAACACGGATTATTTGCGCTTGTTAAAAAGAAATCGTGATAACCGAATGCGTTATCGCCATTGGTTTCACACATTACGATTGGGCCGGTTACACCCGTATTATCGTCCAGGAATACCATATACACGTTGGAGCGATTGTTGGGTTCGGGAATCTTTCCATTGTCAATTGCATTCTGAAGAATGCCGTGAATATCATTGTCTGTCAGATTTTGGTTCGTGTTTGCCAGCATCACCTGGGCGACAAGTTGCCCGCTGACACCACAACCATACTGTGTGAGAATCCGCATATAGTGACTATGCATAAGATCATCTACAAATTTCGACAGGCGCTTAGCCCGGTTGGTATTCGTCCCGCTCGACCAGTCCCCGATAAAAAGGGTATAGACCTGTGGATTTTCAACCACCGGACCTCCCATGTAACCAAAGCCGGGTACTACGCCTCCCGCCGCCCCTGCAGCGGCTTTTTTTTGTGTTACCAGATCGGCAGGCACACCTTTTTTTGTAGCCTTCCGTATTTTGGGCATTTTTACGGCACCCTCCTGAATGAGGATACGTCTTTCTTCTTCAATCGTTGCCATTTTGTTTTTGTCAGAGTTTATAGTGCTGACTCCGCACTTTTGGATTCTGCGAGGTAAACATTTAAATCGTGCAGGACTAGCAGATCTCTGTTTCCGGATTCGGATTCTGAGATGGCAGGAGTTAAGGAATAGAATAGAGCGCGGGACAGTAAAACTATTTCATAATTGTAAGCGATATATCATTGGGGCTGGATTTAACATTGGCAATAAATACTAAAATTCTGTCTGGGATTTTCACTTAATTTTTATCTTCGCAGATTTTCGAAATGTCGCCTCGTAGTTTTCCGATTCCCTAAGTGTTTCTATTTAGGAGAAATATTTTGCAGTTCTTTTTCTTGAAATGAATAATTGTTCAGATACCTCAACTGTTACTTATAGCACCATTCGCTATCATTAAATATCATATCGTGTCGTTAGCGCCTATAACCTGGCCACTAAATAAAAACACTTAGTCAAAATAGGATTTAGTAAGTTAGATTTAATTCAAGGGATTCATCTCATTCAACCTTCTGATAATTTATTCAGCAGTTTCCGGGAACCTAATGAGAGATTGGTTTTGCCCCTATTATAATTGCGCAGCAGAATGGCCGCGTAAACGTTGTTCTTTTCTATAGAAAATTGTGCAAGGTATCCGCGAACTAGGCCGCCGTGACCTATAAAGTCTAACTTTTTATATCTAGAAAGCATAAGACCCAAACCATAATTGCTGCCACCCGGGGGAATAACTTGCATTTCCAGAAGGCTTTCCGGCTTAAGCAAGGGTGTCTTTCCCATCAGCGCTATTACAAATTTTGCCAGATCAAGAGAAGTTGAGTAAATCCCGCCACAGGGTACCGTGTAACCACCCAATGTGCTGTCTATAACCCTCTGCGATGAAGGGCTTTCGTTTATTTCTTCTCCTAAATTCTTATTGGAACTAACGAAACCCTCTGCAAGTTCGGCTATCTTATTTTCCGGCACCGAAAAAAAAGTATTTTCCATGTGCAGCGGAATAAATATTCTTTGTTGCACCATTTGAATATATGGGACACCCAAAGCCCGTTCGAGGGTTAACCCAAGCAGGGCATACCCTACGTTAGAATACTGAAAACTGGTTCCGGGACTACTTTCGAACGAAGTATAAGGAATACTGGATAATAACTTATTTTCCCATTGGTCCTGTAAGCTCCCCTTAAATCCGGGCCATTCGTGATTAGAGTTTTTAGGGAGGAAATCCGGGGCCAAGGAGTCAGATTATTCGATTCCTTTTAAAATATTTTTCATGTCAAGTGAAGTTTTATCCAAGAACTTCTGATGAGCTCACCGCCTTTCGGTGATTTCACTCGTCTCCCCCCTCGTTGATGTTCAATTCATTGCGCAAATAATCACTTTCAGCACTTTTACGATATAGAAAGTGAAAACTGTTGATTCTACTGAGCTATAAAGGGATTGGTAACAGATTGGTGATAAAGATATTGCTCAAAGATCAAGACGCCCCATGGCAAGACTCGTGCTATTGAGAGGGATTTCCTTTATTCATGAAGAAATAAAGTCATAGCAGACTGCAAAACCATTGCGAAAAAATCAGTATATTTTAAGCCGTACACTGTACCATTGAAGACAATCAGATGAAATGACCATGAGGTGCTCAACGTTTGATCACAACACTCAAAAAATCCTTTGCCCATGTGAGGAAATTTATGAGAATGATTGTTTAGCTTCTTTCTAAATGAACAAAAAACTACTTTTTACCGCAACATTCATTGCTGTTTCTCTATGTTCGTTGGCTCAGAACGGATGGACAGTTTGTACCGCACCAGCTATAACGTAAGTCAAATTCGACGGAGGTACAGAATAGCAAATATTTTACTAACATTTAAACAACTAGAACCATGTCAGGAAATCAAAAATGGAATGGCAGGCCGGGCCCCTCAGGCGGCATTTATGGTCTTGCACTTATCGGAGCAGCCATTTATTTTGTTCAACATGCCACCACGTTCTGGGGTGGTGTTGTAGGAATTTTAAAAGCGTTAGTATGGCCGGCAATACTCATTTACAAATGCCTGGAGTTTTTGAAAATGTGAAAAATAATTTCATCATTTCCTTGTCAGACCTACTAGCTTATATTGCGGTAGCGTTATTCCGTGTTGCACTCCGGTTATTTTCGTCGCTCGCTTTCAGCATGTATTTCTCCCTATATTTCAAGATCGTCAATTCTAGAAGAAGCCCTTGGTGTTTAAACCGCCAGAATAAACTAAGATTTGCTAACCATAATCCAAAAAACAAACTCTTAACATTCAAAACCGCCATTTCCCCCTTTTTGTCGGATATCCGGACATTTTATTGTAGAAAGATCGTGGAGGTTGCAACGAATTTATAAGGCAATATTAGCCTGCCGGTAACGAATTGAAAATGTACTATACTGATCTATGCGAGAAATCAGATAAATTATTGGAGCTTGCTTTTCCACAATTTGCAGAAGCATTCCAAACTGCTTTTACGGTGCCCAGTAGTGAAACACTTGCTCAAATACGAACAGGCAGTATTGGATTTGGCCTGAAATTTACAGTAATTTTATAAATATCACAACCTGGAATAAAGATGTAATGGGACTGTTCAATTTTTTTACGCAAGAAATAGCTATAGACTTGGGTACCGCTAACACCCTCATTATACATAACGGCAACATAGTAGTAAATGAGCCTTCGATAATAGCCCTCAACCGGAATAACCTAAAAGAAGTGCTGGCGGTAGGCCAGCGTGCTTTATTGATGCACGGAAAAACACATGATAGTATCCGTACAGTCCGCCCGCTGAAAGATGGTGTTATTGCCGATTTTAACGCGGCAGAGTTAATGATCCGGGAAATGATCAAGATGATCTACCCTAAAAAGCCCTGGTTTCCTCCGAGCTGGCGGATGATGATATGCATTCCATCATCCATCACAGAGGTAGAAAAACGTGCCGTTCGCGACAGTGCCGAGCAGGCTGGCGCCAAGGAAGTGTACCTTATTTATGAGCCTATTGCGGCTGCACTGGGTATTGGCATTGAAGTGGAAGAACCTATAGGCAATATGATTATTGATCTTGGCGGGGGCACGACCGGCATTACAGTAATATCCCTGGCAAGCATAGTTTGCGACCAGAGCATACGTGTTGCAGGCAATGAATTTACTGACAATATTATGGAAGCATTAAGGCGCTACCATAGCCTGCTAATTGGTGAAAGAACAGCGGAGCAGATTAAAATAGAGGTGGGTGCTGCCGTGAAAGAATTAGAAAACCCACCAGCTGATTTTGCCGTAAACGGCCGTGACTTGGTAACGGGTATACCCAAGCAGATCATGGTAAGTTTCCAGGAAATTGCCGAGGCACTGGATAAATCTATCTTTAAAATTGAAGAGGCTATTTTTAAGGCTCTGGAAACAACACCGCCCGAAATTGCAAGTGATATTTATAGGAATGGGTTGTACTTAACCGGTGGGGGTGCCCTATTGCGTGGCTTGGATAAACGCCTTAGTCAAAAAATAAAGCTGCCGGTGCATGTTGCTGACGATCCTTTGAAAAGCGTGGTCCGCGGTACTGGCCTTGCCTTAAAGAATTACCGGAGCTACCCTTTCATAATGAGATAACACGCAATGTTGGAAGCAGAATTGTTTAGCTTTTTATTGCTTCGCAAAACCTTTAGGGTTTCTTTGTATCCCAATTTAGATACTATATTAAACGTCTTAATAATTTGTGGATTATATTATCAATTGATCCAATGATACCGTTCGTTTTTGTCGGTCAGCCGGTTGGAAGGATTAAGTATAAAGGAGCTATACTGAACGGTTCTGTCGCATCTGACCTATAAAAAGCTACAGTAAGATTAAAACAGGATATTTAAAGGTTATTGTTCTTTGCTATTATAATCAGGTATGCATTAGCGTTAGATCAGGTCATTCGTAAGAGCATATATTGAAATATCTGCGTTGGTTCCGATCGTCGGATCTACAGAAGTTTCTTGTACATATCCAATGTAAAGTCAGATAAATAAGGAGAACAAAATCGTTTTTTCACATAACGCCAGCTCATTAATCAGTAAACGACCGAGCAATTATGCTGCAACGTCTATGGCCTTTCTACAACTCCGTGTTCGGATATCCGACATTCCTGATAATCAAATCTATACAATTCCACCTTTCTCACATTAGGATAGCGTTACTACCTGTTGGCTTCCTGTTATTTTCGTCGATCGCTGATTCTCTTATATTCTTCCATGATTTCTTAGACGTCGATTTTAGCAGAAAGCGTAATAAGATTTAATCCTGGAGTTGACATTCAATCCCAATTCATTTTTTGGAAGTGTAATGCCGTTCCTTTTATGAATTATAAGCCTTTTGGGAAGTTTTATCCCAGAACTTCCGGTGAGCTCACCGGCTTTTGGTGATTTCGCCAGTCTGCTCACTCATTGACGTAGAATACCTTACGCAAATAGTCACTTTGAGCACTTTTACGATACAGAATATAACATCCCCCGATTCCAGTGGGTTTCAGTGGAATTAGTAACGGAATGGTAACGAAATAGTCATTGAATTGATTACTTCCGATATTACTGAAAATAGAACTTGCTTTTTTGAGCCTGCTAGTTTCCCTTTTCCATATTTTCCATTCTTAAGGGTTTGAATATTTCTATCGAATTTCCAGTCTCTATTTTTCGGGCATTGCTCTTACAGGTATTTTCTTGGAGCCTTATGTATCAACGGTTTTTTAATTGTAGCTGTAAATATTTATAGTCAACTGCCCTTTACTATAATCGAAGAAGAAATTATTGTCAATTTTCGAAAAGCCCGGCATGAAGTCAATCTTTTTCTGATGATTCTTGGAGCACTCGTGGTTTCTGGGTCAGTCATTACTACATCGGCTTTACGAAAATGCATTAATAATATTTTCATATGAAGTAATAACTACGAAATCGTTGCTCAGGAAATGGTCTATGCTTATTCCTTTTAATTTACACTTTTATCATTTTGGTATAAGTTCCGCTATATCATATCATGTTAAATGAAGGAAGGCGAATAGTCGAACATATCAATCCTTTGAATCTTCTGTCACTTATTGATTGGAATGTCAGAAAAATTATTTTAGAAGGCCATCTTGGGTTAAACTCAACTTTAACAGAAAACCTAAGCAGTGTGCTGAACGTTGTCTCTTCCTTCTCAAATACCATGCCGACCGGCCTAATAAGCAAGTGAACCCGAATCAATATTACTGATAATTCATGGAGTTGAAACGCATATGGATTTGACTCTGTAGAAATAATTACCGGGATATTCCATGTCGAATATTTCATCCGACAACCCAGGAAAACAACTGAAAAATTAACCGTCAAAACACGGGATTTTCTAATGAAATGATCACCAATACCGGTTCAACTAGCATGCTTCTCTTTTTTGGCATAGAATTATTTCTGAAAATTTGAAGGATACAAGGAAACTATTTGCCCATTTTTTGCAATTCCTAGAAGAACAACTACGGAGTTTGTTGATTTATTTCCCCCATCGTGCTTTTCCTAAAACACGATAGTAAAATTCCCAAGTATTTTTTCCGTCCGCGAAATAATGTTACGGTGCATAAATAAAACCCGGTGTGTTTCATCATTGCAAAACTTCACGCATTGAATAATATTAACTTCATCGCCCCATTAAATCGTCCTGCCCTGATGTAAAAAATCCTTTCCCGGAATTTTATAAACCTTTCCTACACTTAGACTATGCCAGCTAGTCTTTGTATATATGTGCGCTCCTCTACTGAAGAGACTGGCCAGGAGATTCGTTTTTTTGATTCGGAAAGTTGGAATTACGATTCAGAAAAACAGATCATGGCAAGAATCCAGGAAATCTTTATACTCACCCGTGAAGCCGGCATCTCGGCCCGTTTCAGCATCACCATTGAAACACCCGACGCCGCACAAATTATCTTTCTTCTGAAAAAAAAAGCCGTCAGCCAAGAATTTTTCAATCATCAAAAACTCAGTATCCGTGAAATTGAAATTCTCGGATTAATCATGCAGGGGCTTACTAACCAGGATATTGCCGACAAATTATTTATCAGTTATGAAACCGTAAAATCCCACCGGAAAAATATTCTCGAAAAAACGGGTGCAAAAAACACGGCGGCATTGATCAGCTATTATCACCAGACTTTCTTCGAAAAATAATTTTTTACAAAATCCCCCTTTCGGGGGATAATAAAGCGCCTCTGCGGAAAGGTATATTTACAAACTTCCGCTTCACCATCAATACTTCATTTATGGAAAAACTATATACGAATGGTACAGTTGCCGAATCGGCTTCTTATGAGACCCCCTTTGCAGACATTCAACCCAGAAGGGAAATGGAAGACCGAACCATGTCTTCCGAAGATTTTTTTTCAAACTATTTCCAGGAAGCTGAGAGTCCCTTCTTAAGAACTTATGAAGCCACTTCATCCAACAACACGGTTACAGAAACGCAGGAAGAATATGTAAATCTTTTGTCGGAATTAAATAATACAGAATTCGGCGAGACACTCTATGAACTGGCGAACGAAGTGGAAGACACCTGGCGCAGTAAAGTCTCGAATGAAACCGCTATGGGCGATAAATACATTCCTTTCGCCGCCCAGCAGGCACAGGGCTATTTTGCCCCCCTCATAAAAGAATCTGAAAACATGATTGACCGGATAGCGATGCATTTTTCAGGAAACAATCTGGCCGATCATTCTGAAGCTGAACTGGAATCATTTTTCTCCAACCTGGAATTTGATCATGCCCAATATTCCCCGGTTCAGGAACAGTTTTTCGGGAAGCTGTTCGATAAGGTAAAATCGGTAGTAAGCAAAGGAGTCAGCCTGGCAAAAAAGGGCATCGCCGCAGTTGGAAAATTATTACCCATCAATATTGTTCTGGATAAAATAAAAGGCCTGATCAAACCCTTATTGAACAAGGTTTTGAAATTTGCCATCGGGAAACTACCAAAAAATCTCCAACCCTATGCGCAAACACTGGCTACCAAGTTCTTGAACCTGGAAACCCCGGTAAGCAATTTCAGCAATGACGGAGAATCTGAAGACGAGCTGGAATCCATACAGACCGAGCTGGACAATCACATGGCCCAGTTGCTTTTCTCTCCGGGTGAATCAGAAGCCGAAACTTTAAATATGGAGTATGAGACTTCGTTTGAAAATGTGGAAAGAACAAATAGTTATGATTCCAATGAATCCAGTGACGCCTCATTGAGTGATGCACGACAAAAATTCATCAACGAGTTAAAAGAACTTCCACAGGGTGAAAGTCCGGCCCCCGCAATCGAAAGATTTTTGCCGGTGGCCATCAAATTGGGAATCTCATTAATCGGAAGGCCAAAAGTGGTTAATTTTATTGCCGGTCTCCTGGCCAAGCTGGTCAGTAAATATGTGCCAGCCAATATAGCCCAACCCCTGGCTGCGAGTATCGTCGATATCGGACTGAGTGCCATCGGATTTGAAACCTACGAAGCCGGCAAGGCAGACCTTGCTTATGAAGCAATTACAAACACGCTTGAAGAAACCCTTCAGAATCTTAGTGGCGTGGATGAAGCGACCCTCAATAATCCCGAAGCACTTACGATGAATTTGCTGGAAGCCTTTGAAACCGCAGCCGCCAATAATTTTCCTCCTCAATATATAAAAGAAGAATTGAGGCCCACAAAACAGAAAGCCGTATGGGTTCGCATGCCCAGGAATATGCCCGTTCAGTTTTATAAAAAATTCACCCATGTTTATGACATAACTATCGATCCGCAATCGGCTTCTTCCGTTACTACATTCAGGAGTCTGCCACTGGCAAATTTCCTAACGGATAAATATGGGCTTGACTCATCAAAACCCATCAAAGCCCGCGTGCATGTTTATGAAACATTAAAAGGTGGGAAACTGAGCACGATCAGCCGGTTCGAAAAACTTCCGGGATTAAACGCCAAACAGCCCAAGGCCTGGGTACAATTGCTTCCGTTAACCAAACAGGCAGCCTCTTTGTTGTTAAAAGAGCCCGGACTGGGAAAAGATCTTATTTCAAAAAAATTAGCCACCCGATTCCGGGTAAAAGGCGGCCAGCGGTTTTATTATCTTGAAATAGACGGAGCACGGTTACGTATACCGCCTGTTAACCGTTCCGAACATAAACATAGTGAAAAGGGACAACCACAATCCGCCACTGAAAGCAGATCAGCCGATATTCAGGCAATCATCAATTTCATCAAATCAGAAATAAAACTGAACTATTATTTCAGTGAAGAGGATGCCAAAGCAATCGTAGAAAAATTAAATAAGAATGATTTCCTGGGCGCCGCTAAGAGCATTCGCCAATCGATCAAGACCGTGTTAAACGAAATGCTGCAAAAAAATATTTCGACCAAGGTGAAAATCATTCATGAAGCCATTCCTGAATTGTACCTGGAGTATTTTGAAAGCAACCAGGAACAATTTTCCGCAACTGATGTACTGGGCAAATTAGCCGGCAACGAAATCATTTCAAAACTGGTTGAAAAAATATCTGAACTGATATCATCCAAAGCTTATGATGCCCTAGTCAATTTCTTTAAAGCAAGAGCAGCAGAATTTAAAGATGCCCAGGCTCAGCCTCAGGATGGTGTAACGGTAAAACTCAGCTGGGCAAATGTTCCCGGGATGGCAGCCATCCGGACCATTATCAATGCCATACGCGGAAACCTTTCCATTGGAAATCTGTCTGATCTTTCCATGCCCAATTTACAGGTTCCCGATATTAGTATAGTGGCTGATAAAAAGTTTGATTAACTATTCATATTCCGATGCAGACCACCACTTCCATATATTCCTCTTTGCATCGCCAGGTAAATCACTGGCTGCAGGCTGCCATGAGATTGTCAGTATTTGATAATCTGGCTTCTGTAAATGCCTGGTCGGGTATTGAGCATAAAATGGGTGTTCTGTTGAAGGAAACTCTGAAATGCAGTGTGGATGAAGTGGTTTCCCTTGCCCGAAGTTTGACCAAACAATTGGAAAATGGGACAGACCGGGACGTCCAGAGAAGCATCCGAAGAGGATTACTGCAATTGCGCGACAAATATCTGAAGGCAGAAGAAACCGTTCATTTTTATACCGTAGCGGTAAACTCCCGCACCACACCTGGATTGGCGGCTTTGCTGAGAGCTTGTGATATTATATGTGTGAGAAGTATGGAAGGAATATTGCAACAAATGAATCGGAAAACGCCTTATGTACTTACCTATGTAGATAAGGGCGTCGGAGCCTCTATTTTAAAACAGGGGTTGAAACTTTGGGATGGCAAACTCAGTCCGGTAGCCACAATAAAAGTCACGCTGCACAATTTGTACCGTCCCACAGCCATCATCCACGAGACTGGTCACCAGGTTGCGCATATTCTGAACTGGGTGGAAGAGCTCTCCTCTTCATTTCAAAATGGATTGTCCTGCCACCCGACAGTAGTCAGATCAGCTTTTGCCGGCTGGTCCAGTGAAATTGCGGCGGATGCCTTTGCCTTTGTGCATACCGGATTCGCAGCCGTTGCTTCTCTGCATGATGTTGTATGCGGATTTCCGCAATCTGTATTCGCCTTCCGCCATCGCGACCCGCATCCGATCTCTTACATACGGGTATTGATGAATATTGAAATGTGCCGTCTGTTTTATGGATCGGGTCCATGGGATGATCTGGCAGACGCATTCAAAAACGATTATGATATTAACCTGGTAAACTTTGCATCCGTTGGATTAATTAAATTGTGTGTTACTGCATTGCCGGATGTGGTGAGAATCCTGCTTAAATCGCCATACCGAGCATTCGGGAACAGATCACTTTCCCAGGTGATTCCACCGGAAAGGGCAAGTCCTAAAGAATTGGAAAAGCTGGAATATATGGCAGGTTTGGCCTTATATACTTCACACGCATGGATATGGAAAGAATGCATACGATTGCTGGCATTGAATGGACTTAAGATCGGCATCGGGAAAGGCGACCTGGCGGCCCTGTATAAACAGCAGGAGGAATGGATGACGAAGCTGGGATTTGCGGTGGAATTAAATTAAAATTGTTCATCATAAAAAACTTTAAAATGCCACAACAATTAGTTCCGGACTATACAACATCTCAATGTGATATTCTAAGGAGCACCATCGTGACCAATCTTGCATATATAGAAACGCTAAAATCAGGACGAAATAAAATAATTAAAAATAGTGCTTCCGGAATACCCATCGATACCGCGGGTCTGAATGCAATCAATACCAGCATGACCCAATACGAAAATGAAATTTCGGTATGTGAGGCCGAAATGCGAAAGCTCGGATGCATAGGTACGGATCTTACCCCTGATCTGGATTCAAATCAGGTGATCCTTTCCACCAGTTCTGTAAGAAGAAAATTTGGCATTGATTTGACACTGACCGCGCCAACCGGTACATCCTAGTAAATGAAATAATTTATTCATTTTTAAAAACTTACCCGTCATGGATTTAATCAACAACCTGGTATTTACCGCTTTAAATACGGTTAATGGATTTCCAGCGCTCACTTTGGATTATTTTGATTTGCCCAGCCAGTTAAGCCTGTTTCCCGTACCAACTCTAAGAGACAATTATTATTCTTATGATATTCCGGTTATCCAGGAATTCAGTTCCATTGATGATACACAATTTTTGGAGGATGCTATAGAAAAACATTGGGCGGACGTAGTTATCGGAAGAAACTATATGGATTCAGCGGCAACTACCGTTTACAGTTATTTCAGCAAACCGGTTATAGGGAATCCGCCCATTAATCTGTTGCCGCCATATCATCTGATCTATGCATACCTCGTTGAAAATACCCGCGCTGCACAAATTTTTGAAAGGCTTCTTTACCTTTACATGCATGATGAGAAGCTGAATAAAGCGACAACGGCACAGGATCCCCAGAATCGTCTCGCCTTTCAATGGATGATAAATACAGAAAATTTATTCTTTAAGTATTTATCCAATACAAGTTACCGGAACCTGACAAGCCAGGTAAGGCAATCCCCTGATGCTACGAGACGAAACGCGTATTTCAGGATGTTTGGAATGGATCTCGCCTTTGGTGATATTAGTTCCAGTGGTGCAGTCAATTATTATAAAGCTGAATTCAATAACCAGCTCTTCATTGTACTGTTTGAAAAGTTCATAACCGAAATTTGGCAGGCATATACTAATGCCCGCAATCAGGTTGGTCCGAACAGTACGGATATTTTCATTATTGTTGATACGGCGCAGAAGATACAGGAAATGCTGATGTCCAGACGTACCACAGAAACCACTTTTTTCAATTACCGTTATTTTAACCTCTCAAAGGAAGAATATGCTTCGGTCGTGATGATGTCATGGCTTTATGAAGTGGTTTCTTATGATTCCCCCATTATAAATTTCCTTCGGTGTAATGGCAATACGCCCGGACAAAGATTAATCAATATTGGAAACAAGGTAGGAGTACAGGCCCATAGTAAATCTGAAGGGCTTCTCGATATTGCTCCACCCATGAACACGCTTCTAAGAAGAATTGAATTTGGAGACTTTAATCCGGCCAATGAAGCCCAGGTGATAAGTATCATCGAAAGTCAGATTCCGGGATCCACTTCACCAATAGAAGACAAACAGGCACTTACTGAACTACTTTTAATAATCAACAACTGGGAAAAAGCAACCGGTCACCGGATCAAAACACCTGAATCCAATATAACCGGCACGTTGAAAGTTCAGCAAAACGGTACGAAAGTTCAGCCTGCGATGAATTGAATCCGGGCATAAAATTTCCATTTTATGAATTCTCCCTTCACAGATTTCATGGATACCGCTACTGAGGCCTATCCTGAAACTAGGAGCCAACGCGATGAATTATCGGAATTAAGTCCGTTTTCAGGTCTGACTCAGTTCACCAATCCGACTGATTCGAATGAAACTGAGATGGAAGGAGAGCTTTCCACCAGTGAGCTAGGGTCCGCCATGGCCGTCAATGCCGCCTACATGGTTTCCCTTGGCTGGGCGAACCACCTGGACCTAATCATTGACAAGTTGGCCGGTGTTACAGCCATCTATGCCCGGGATATTTTCACACGGGATATAAAATACGATCAGCTTGCCAGGGCAATTGACCGCTATCAAATCATGAAGAGTATTGTGACGGCTAATAAAGGAGTTATTGAAATCAGTACCTGGTCCATGCTCCAGGGCGATCTTGGATTTATAAATTATGACAAGCTACTTAAGATAGATATAAAAAAGGCTGTCGCTGCTAATAAAATACTGAAGCAGCAAATCTGGGGAAAGCATATTCCTTTTATACTCAAATATTTTAAGGGCCTGGGGTATTTAAAATATGATCTTCCGCTGGATGATAAATATTTTGCGCTGGTGGTCGCAACCTGGCAAAGCAGGGATCCGAAAATAAAAAATGTCGCCAAAGATATAGATGGTATCCTGGGTAAATACTCCTGGGACATTTTAAGGACCGAACTGGAATCTCAATTCCCTCAATATGAAGTAAAAGCCCATGTAAAACTGAAAGATACCGCAGAAGCGGCCAAAAGATTCGTTGCCGTAATGGAAATCCTCGGCAGTAAACTAAGAGATAATCTCACTGCCATAGAATCCAAAATGGACGCCATGATCCTGAATGAAAAAGGCGACTCATCCATGGTACGTGAGGGCATTTATGTTGCCGCAGACGCTCTGCTGGATATTGCCGGTGAAGCCGGCCCGGTGGGAGCGTTCGCCAGCGTATTAGGAAAGATTGCCCTGGGCATGGTAAAAAAGCACTATGAAGAAAAGGAAGAAAATGCGCGGAAAGACGCCAATCTTGCTATTTCTTCCTCGCTTACAGATATCATTCTTGCAGCAAAAACAGCTACTTACAATTTGACCGGTGAAACCGTTTTTAAGCATGAATTCGATGATACCATCACATCGATCCGACGTCAATACCAGTCCAACCCTAAAGAAGGAGAAAAGCAGGTTATTGCCGAATTCGAAAGGTTCCTCAATTATCTGATCGCATTAGAAGAAACGGTACGCAATGACCGGAAAATATTTCAGATTGCGATTTCCAGTATCATGAACTTGATGTCGGCCCATACCCGGATTATCATTCATTGTCAGAACAGCGAAAACTCCATTGAAGACTGGACCCAGGAGGATATCAATAATATCATTCAGGATCCAAAAAGAGACCGGGTATTTCTTCAATTTAACAATGTTCATCCGCAGATCAGTTCACCTTATGATTTGATCACCCCCATTAAACATAAAATACTCAAGAATTTATGGGGCATCTGGAAAGATCTGAACTATCCGTTAAGGGAGTTGTACCTCGATAAGGATGTGTTTTTGCGTGTTAACTTTTTTGAAGAGGTCGGAAATATTCTTGTTCATGCAACAATACCGCGCTCTTATAGTGTTTATATAAATACAATAAAAAAAGCTGAAACATCCTGGAAACGGAGTACGGATTTATTGGGCAGATTCAATACCACTATCCGTTTTTACTATGGCTATGCCTTGAAGACGAAAGGCATGAATGAAGCAAACAATAAAAATATCACGTACAGTAATATCATTCTGACCATCGTGAATGCAGTAATGAGTAATGAATATAATTCACAGAATACGAGTAAGCAGGTTGGCTATCTTGAAACCGAAACAGAGAGCGGGGAGACTACCCAGGAATATGATACCCTCGAAGCCGGTGAGCTGGAAAATTATCAGGACGAGGATGAAGCCACATACAGTGAAGCCTCTGTGTATGAAACCCCTGCTACCAGTGAAGAGGAAGAAATTGAATATGATGTGCCTACACCCACGCCTGCAAAAACACCCACTCCGGTCGCCCCTGTCGGGAGCCCAATCAGCGATCTTTCCATCGCGGTATCACCATTTGACCCCGCACAAAAACAAATGATAGAACCCGGTTTATTAACTCCGGTAAGAAATAAAAAGGCCATTAACTGGAACACGGCATTCCTGAAAAAAATATCTGTTGATCCGCTGCATATCATTACGGACCTTCAAAGATATATTGATCTGAATGGCGTGAGGCTGGCAATAACTGCCTATAATAAGGCAAACCCTTCTGTAATGATCAGTCCGGGAACTGCTCCGATTGATGCCGTGTTTGCGGAAGCTGTACATCAGTTTCAGAGAAAAATATATTTTGATTCTTCGTTAACAGACGGGAAATCCGGCCCGGGAACATTGCACAGCCTGGGAATCATCTCCTTCCCTCAGGATCCGAAAAAGCTGGCTGTGAACAATGCCGCAAAGAAAGAACTGAAAAAAATAAATATTAAGGTAAACATAAACGGCACAGAATGCAATTCTGAGAACTGGTTCAACTTCACTTATAACCCCTCATTTCTCGGTATTTCCTTCAACCGTTCCGTTCATTATTTACTCATCAAACAACTGAGAATCGCGGAAAGCTTCCTGTTGAATTCTCCCCGGTTTAAGGGTAATAACCTTGTGAGCATGGGTGTAAAACTTGGTCTCAGCAAGGATACGGAACAACATGCGGGAGGCAGATTTTCAGGAGTCGGTATGCATACATTCGGCCTGGCAATCGATATTGATCATAATAATAATCCATGGATTGGCGCGGGCTGGGTGAAGAAACCAAAAACAGAAATCTATGATAAATTAAGTGAACCGAAACGCAAAAGACTTGATTCGGTATTAAATGAAAAAAGAAGGATACTGGAAGTATTTAAGAAAGCTTCCGGGCAAAAGTTATTTGGAGAAAAAATTACCGTTTACCTAGATCATGTTGGAGAAATCAGGGGTGCGGATACGAAAGATGTATATAAGGAATTAAAGCAAAGAAATGATGAATTCAAAAAATATCTTCAAACCGATCCACCTGAATTATCCTACTGGCAAAAGTCTGCCACTTTTGAACATGGCAAAGCATCGAATGGATTTTTAAATCTGGATCCGGACCTGGTTTATGCACTCCGGCAGATTGGGAATCTGGCCTGGGGCGCTGTAGATTTCGGACCCGGGGAAGGAGCCGACGGGGACATCATGCATTTCGATACCCGTTCGATTGGAATTGGCAGGACTATTAATTTGAATAAAACCGTACCGGGCGGAGATCCTATAAGGACACATCCGTATTTACGAAAAGATGTACTCAAGTCAAAGGAGACTTCCTATGAGAATGAATCTGACGAATTTTATATAAGTGATGAAGATTTTGAAAAAATGGATGAATCCGAATCCACAGATTCAGAATTTGATTCCGAAAACTCAGGTAATATGGAAAATATAAATGAATCTGAATCTGAAGAAGGATTTGATGAAGCCTATGAAGGTGAAATTTACGAAGCTTACGAAGAAGAAAATGATGAAGCCATGGGGGAGGCAGAAAAGGACGTGATGGGACAGGAATCTGAAACGCAAACGATGGAAGAAACAGTTTCAGAGGAAGCTGAAGTTTCCTTTGAAAATGAATATACTGTGGATGCAAAATTTGGATTAAGCGGCTATCTTACCACAAGTGCAGTAAAAAACCGTTCAATTAAAACCGGTGTATTTATCCCGGCAGGATACAACCAGGGCGGCAAAGTTGATCTTATCCTTTATCTGCACGGTCTCTTTGAGAATGGGAGCCGGAAATATGGAATGGCTTATTACTGGAAAAACTATTCAAATATCCGGGAGCATTTCTATACAGGTGGAAGAAATGCCATTTTAATTGCACCGGCCCTGGGTAGTAATCCACAAGTCTCGGATTTACATTTCTGCTATCAAAACGGCCTTGATTTATTCATCAATTCATGTATTAAAGAATTGATCAGCAGAAAAATATTAACAGAAGGCACTGTGGCTAACCGGATCATCATCGCTGCACATTCAGCAGGAGGCAACCCGATGAGCGCTATTATGAGAAATCAGAATGGGCTTAAAGCGAATATCGATGAATGCTGGTGTTTTGATTGTTTCTACAATTATCAATGGGAAAAGGTGCTCGAAAAAAATGGGGACAAGCCTTTTTATCATTATTGGGCGTTTGATTCCTATGGAAAAACAAGTAGACCGGGTATGCGCGCCGGTGAGCTGGAGAAACGATTTAAGAATCTCAAAAATATCCAACCAGCCAAGGGTATTCATCATCGTGACGTGATTGAGTATGCATGGAGAAATGAAATCAACAAACGGCCCTGGTTTACACAAATCAGTAACGGGAAAGCCCCGGTCGTTCATGAAACAGCAGGTTTATCCGGGGAATTGGAATCAACACCATCAACTTTTGAACAATATTTCAATGAAGAGACTCTTTCGACGCCATCAACTTCCGTTCGGTCAGGAGGAATTAGGGCTTACTTAACGTTAACTGCCACGAAGCAGGGTCAAATAAAGGGAAGTGTTACACAAAAAGGAAAAGAAGGTTCGATCGCTGTATTACAGTTCCATCATGAGATGTTCTCACCTCGGGATCCGGCATCAGGTTTGCCGGCAGGCAGAAGACAGCGAAAACCTATTATTATAACCAAAGAAATTGATATTGCTTCCGTTAAGTTATTGAGTGCGTTTACAACAAATGAAATTTTAAAACAAGTGATCATCAATTTCTTTAAATATGACGTTACAGCTAAGGAAATCAACTATTACCGGATCACCCTAACCAACGCAACCATCGCCAGTATTATGCAGGACATACCAAATTATAATGAACAGGCGTCAACGAAAAACCCTGTTATAGAGAAGCTTGAGCTAACCTATCAAACCATTGAGTGGAGATGGTTGGAAAAAACCCAGGAAAGCTCTTTGGATGACTGGGGAACACAGAAATAAATCGTATACCTAAAAAGCAAATGAAAGCAATGCGCAGGAAGATTCTAATAATAAAGCTTCAACCATTGGTATCTGACTTCCCTTCCCGTACAGTATTCTCACCCTCCACTTTTTCACCACGAAGCTTTAAGATCACTTGTTCTTCTCCATTAAACGCATTTGGGAGTTTCAATTGATGTGGCTTTTCCCAAACTTCCGCTTTTGAAGCAATTACCAATTTTTCATTTTTAGAGAGCATATCAGAAATCAAATTGTTGGTGTTAGCTGGATCTTGAACAATCGCATTTACAAAATCATCTCTTAAATATTGTAAAACTGACCAAAGATTAGCTGGATTGTCGCCGACGTTTTTATTTTTTAGAGCAGGCAAAATTGTCAGTTCCAAATATGTAGAAGGAAAATCAAGAAGATGGTTCTCTCTCCAAATTTTTGTCAAAATTATTTCTTCTTGTCGTCTCGAATTTTTTATTTTTTCATTAAGCAAATCAACATTCGTTTGCATCCATGTATCTTTTTTACTGCTATATATACTATGATAGTTCATATAACCGGATTGAATTTTACCTGGAACTAAATCAATATCCAATCCGGCTTGTTTAATTCGTAATGATACATTTTGTCTTTTTGTTGTGATACCACTATTGGATACGTATACATCTAACTTATTGAAAAATTCTTTTAATGTCCCAGGTGTTTCAGCTTTTAACGAAATGAAAATATCAATATCAGCTAAACCTCTTACTGCGGTTCCTTTTGCATTGGAGCCAGCTTGTTTTAATTGTGATAAATACTGCCCAGCCCATGCTGAAAGGATGCTTTTAATATTGTTCAAACGAGAGTCATCTAAACTTATTGGTGGCGCTTTTTTATTGATCAATATGGCTTTTAAATATTCTTCCGCGCTCATTGTATTCGTATTCCAGTCTGCATATAATTATATCGCATTTCTCTGAAAACATTCCTAATGAACAATCTATCAACCACTGTATCATTGCCTATCACTACGTATCATAGCGTATCACTGGTACCCATAATCTCGCCACCAAAGTCAAGTAAATCGAAGAACCCGGATTTAGTAACAGATTAGGAGCGAATAAAAGGCTACTAAAGGCGAAGAAAAGCAGATAAAGGCAAATGATTCCCAATTAGAACATGCGTCAACCGCGGGAAACGTGCGTTCAATTTGGAATGGTCACTTTCCGATACAAAAAGTACTGTCCCCCGATTCTAATGGGTTTCAGAGGAGTTAGTGACGATTTAGTAACGAGTATTTAAATACTATTTGTAGTGATCCAGGTAATCCCGATGCCTCAATAATCAGAGCGCACAACTGGCTCATATTTGGATTGCGCTTTTGCCAGTGGATTTTTGGCTATTTTCATTGATTGTTTCCAGGCTGTATTCTTCCCTGATTTCTTCGATCTGTTCCAGAAGAAGACATTGAGGTAATTCTACCTGTCAATTTCTCCTATTATACATTAGTAAAAAGTCTGCTATTTCCCAGGAAGTTCGATTCCAGTTAGGTCTACAAAAATAAATGAGAAGTTACTAAAGGATTAAATCACCATATTTTAGGAATCAAGCGATATTTTGTTTGCCCACAGTAATTTAAATATCCGGCAAAATTCTTTTTTAGAAACGCTTCTTCGTCAAGAAGTCTAACAACAATCATTAAACAAAAAAGGAAAGCTGCTATCAAAGCCCAGTACGATCCTAATGCTGTAGGAGTAATCATAAACATCAATATAGCTGAAGCATACATAGGATGCCGAACGATTTTATAAGGGCCTGTAGATATAACTTTTTGATCTTCATTCATTTCAATGATACCAGAAGCATAGCTGTTCTCTTTTGAAACAAGAAAAAATATAAAAAATGTTATTATCAGGAAAATATCACTAACTAAAGTCAATAAAACGGGAACATTTGACCATTGATAACGGTTGTCAAAACCGGAAATAATAAGAGTACTAACACCTAATATACAGAGAATGGCAACAATAAATTTCTGACTATTCTCTTTTTCGGTTAGTGGTCCTGCTCTCAGCCTGCCCTCAATAAGACGAGGATCTTTTTTTAAAAAATATGAGGTAAGTATTGCTCCTGCAATAGAGTAAATAATTAAATAAATCCATGCCTGCCAGTAATGGAGAGTCCATGCAGATAGAAACAAGAATAATCCTAAAATAATTAAAAATCTAACAAGCGCAATAACCGCTTTTATTTGCAAACTAACCATGTTTCAATAGTTATGTATGCTGCTGATTTATCAGGCCTTATGGCCGCAACTAAAGATACAACAGTAATCAGCTCCTTTATTATGATCATTAATGAATAAAGTTTTGCACTTGGAGTACCCAGGACTATTATGATGGACCTGCTTTATAGGATAGATATTGTAGAAAGCTAAGATAGAAAGAACTTCGTTATATGGCTACACTCCTTTCTCTTACCAATTTGTAATACATTGTGAAAAAACCATGGCAAGAAATATTTCTACGATCCTGATAAAAGCTCCTATTCAAAAAGTATGGGATGCGCTTACGAAACCGGAACTTGTAAAGCAATGGCAGTATGGAAGTGATTTGATTACAGACTGGAAACAAGGTGGTGATATCCGGTTCAGAACCGAGTGGGACGGAAAAGTATTTGAGCAGTGGGGAAAAGTTTTGGAAGTGCATCCGCTTCACATGGTTAAGTATAGCCTGTTTGCGCCGAGGCCCGGACTGGAAGATAAGCCCGAAAATTATTTTGTGATGAGTTATGTTCTGGATGAAAAAGAGGGGCATACAAGCCTTCAAATTATTCAACAAGATGACCGGTCAGGTGCTAAGCAGGAAGATCCTCAGGGAGAGGAAAATCCCATACTTAGTGCATTAAAGGTTTTAATAGAATCATAAGGTGGCCTCCAGGGAGGATAACTCCAAATTGTTCCATCCCTTGTAAGGGAACAAAGTTTCTTCGGGATGTCATCGAACAAAAGACCCTACGCAGCATCAGCATACCAAAATATTTTATCACCGCTGCGATAGTGTTATTCTCTAATTAATTCTTGCAATTTTCAACGATAATTTTCAGAGGTGCATTTTCCCAATATAAATCCAATCGTCCATTCCAGACGAAGGCGCATTAGCTTTTAAGTAATCCTCGAGTTGACATTAATTTCTAATCCATTTTTGTAGTTTAATGCCCTTCCCTTTATGAATTAAAGCCTTTTGGGAAGTTTTATCCAAGAATTTCCGGTGAGCTCACCAGCTCTTGGTGATTTCACCCGTCTCCCCCCTCATTGAATTTCAATCCTTTGCGCAGATGGTCACATTTTGTGCAGTACCGATACAAAAAGTACTGTCCCCCGATTTTAGTGGGTTTGCTCGGAATTGGTGACGGATTGGTAACAGGTATTCTACCCACATTTCTAAATATCGCCGATTCTAGAAGAAGCCCCCAAGGATTTAAACAGCTAACAAACTTGGATTGACTAACCGCCCAAAAAAAAAAGCTTACAGTAGTATGTTAATTCTTTCTCACATTGATAACAACCTTGCCCTTCGCGCGACCCGTTTCTACATAAGACATAGCTTCATTAGTTTGTTCAAACGGAAACACTTTATCCATAACCGGTTTTATGACACCCGACTCAATTAGTTTTGTAATCTGACTTAATTGTTCACCTTGTGCTTTCATAAAAAGAAAAGAAAAGTTTACACCAAGACGTTTTGCCTTTTTCCTGACCCCGGCACTCAAAATTTTCAATACCAGACTCAAAAACCAATTCGCATTAATTTCCCGTCCAAAATTAGGGTCGGGCGGACCAGAAATAGAAATAACTTTCCCACCAGTCTTTAATACTTTCAGTGATTTCTCAAGTGTCTTTGTATCCTGACTATTCAACACTGCATCGTAATCTTTAAGCACTGTTTCAAAATCCTTTTTTTTGTAATCAATTACAATATCTGCACCCAGGCTTTTTACTAAATTAATATTAGCTCCACTTGTGGTTGTAGCCACTGTAGCACCCAAATGTTTCGCCAACTGAATTGCAAATGTACCCACACCACCTGAACCTGCCTGAATGAAAACTTTTTGCCCTTTTTTCAGATCCGCTCTTTCAATTAGTGCCTGCCAGGCAGTCAAACCAACTAACGGTATTGATGCGGCTTCTTCCATAGACAGGTTTTTAGGCTTAATGGCAACATCACCTTCATTCAAAGAAATAAATTCTGCAAAGGTCCCAATCCGATGATCTGCAGCTCTTGCATAAACATCATCGCCAACTTCAAATTTGCTAACATTTGAACCAACTTTTGTTACAACACCTGACACATCATGTCCCAAGGTAAATGGAGTTGCATAAGGTAAAAACATTTTGAATTCACCATTTCTGATTTTTGAATCCAAAAGGTTCACACCTGCTGAATGTACCTGAACCAAAATATCAGTTTCTTTTAGTACCGGTTCTGCTATTTCAGTTAGTTGCAATTTTTCCTTTTTGCCGTAGCTATTAACAATAAATGCTTTCATTTCTAAGTCTTTATTTCTTGCTTTGTTTTTTATTTTGCTAAAAACGCCAATGCGCTTTTTACAAACTCTTCATGATATTGAAATATGCCTCCATGACCAGCATCTTTATAAACTATAATTTCCGAATTGGAAATACGCTTACTTAGATCATAAGTATTGCTACTCGGCACCATTCTGTCATTATCGCCATTTGCAACTAATACGGGTTGCTTAATTACTGAAAGATCTTGTCGTGCTTGCAGCCCCCAGGCATGAATAGCTTTCAGTTG
The DNA here is from genome assembly GCA_041481385.1 of Puia sp. Classification (GTDB taxonomy): domain Bacteria; phylum Bacteroidota; class Bacteroidia; order Chitinophagales; family Chitinophagaceae; genus Puia. The sequence continues at coordinate 704 of JBGPBW010000048.1, read as the reverse complement.
CCTTTGGAAGCTGCCAATTTTCATCTTTTTATCGCGATTTTCTTTGCGTTCATTCAATCGACCTAAAAAATCCTTCGCTGTCCTTTTTCCATTTATATTCCTATTAAAAAAAAGATAGGTTTTAGCGTCTTTAAAACTTAATAAGCCTCTTAGAATATCAATATAAGTGATCCTTGTTACATTTATTATTCCTTCGCCACCGGCCGGTCCGGTGCCGGCTATTATAGCTTTACGAACAAGTTGTGGTTCCTGAAGTAATATTTCCTGCGAAATAAAACCGCCCAGCGAAAAACCAACCAACTCAACTTTCTCATAGCCTAACGCATGAATAAAAGCTCTTGCATCTGTCGCCATTTCAGCAATAGTTTTTGGCGTCCTACCTTTGGTAGCGCCTACACCGCGATTATCAAAAGAGATTATCCGATGTTGAGAAGCAATGCCATCCATAATTCTTGGGTCGCAGTTATCCATCGTGGCGGCTAAGTGGTTAAGAAAGACTACGGGTACACCCGAATTATTTTCACCAAGTTTTCTGTAAAAGAATTTTGTTCCGTTTACATCTGTGGATTCTGTTTTTACATTTTGATATCTCATCTTCGTTGATTTATTTAATTGTGAGTATACATTAGTAAAAGTCGTTAAGGCTACAATTAATGTAAACTATATTTTATGTTCATTTTTCCTTTTGAATTTTGTTATTCTTT
>JBGPBW010000047.1:0-24435 GCA_041481385.1 Puia sp. | reverse complement strand
GAGCAAAAACTTTTACAATTTTAAAACATCCGTAAATTTGGTGAAATCATACCGGATGCGCAATAACCTGGTTCACCTGACCTCGCTGTTTGAAAATGCAACAGAGGGTATTGTGGTGACCAACAGCGAAGGCAAGATTATCCTGATCAACCCTTCTGCGTGCGAGATGTTTGGTATTCAACGGAAGAACTTGAAGGCCAGAAAATAGAAGTGCTGATCCCCGCATCGGCGAAAAAAAGTCACATTAAACACCGGGAAGAATTCTACCATGATCCTCAAAACAGGAAGATGGGGCATAACCGCGACCTGCTGGCCGGTAGAAAGGATGGAACCACTTTCCCTGTTGAAGTAAGCCTGAGTACCTATGTCCAAAATGAGGAACGACATGTGATCGCTTTCGTCATCGACATTACCCGCCGGAAAGAAATTGAGCGGAATATGGTCATCCAGACATTACAATTAGAAAAAGTAACTGACGAAATGCGCATGCTGAATGCCGATCTGGAAATAAAAGTGGAACAAAGGACAATCATCCTGAAGGAAGCACTGCAACGCCTGGAAGAATCTCAAAACGAGTTAAACCTGGCGCTGGATAAGGAAAGACAATTGAATGAAATAAAAGGCCGTTTTGTTTCAATGGCCTCCCATGAATTCAGAACTCCGCTGAGCACCGTATTATCTTCAGCTTCACTCATCGATAAATATACTGCCCCCGACGACCACGAAAAAAGATCGAGGCATATTGAAAAAATAAAAAATTCCGTCAAACACCTGAATAACCTGCTTGAAGACTTTTTGTCACTGGGTAAGCTGGAAGAAGGAAAAATAGGTATTCATCTCCATGAATTTAATCTCGAAGAGCTTATCAGGGATACGATCGAAGAAATGAATCCCACGCTCAAATCTGGCCAGAAGATTATTTTCACCTGTAAGATCCCGGAATTGACGACCAGTGATAAAAATCTGATTCGGAATATTCTTTTTAACCTCATATCCAATGCCATAAAGTTCTCAGAGTCGCACAAAACAATCCAGGTAACCGGCATAAGTAAGAACAATATCACGTACATTACTATACAGGACGAGGGCATGGGCATATCTGAAGAAGATAAAGAACATTTATTTTCTTCCTTTTTCAGGGGAAGAAACGTCGTCAATATTCAAGGGACCGGCCTCGGCCTGCATATTGTAAAAAGATATGTTGACCTGTTGGGTGGATCGATAACGCTGGAAAGCGCCCTGGGTAAGGGAACCAAAATTTCATTTTCAATACCGGTTAAAGAATAATCATATGAGTGCTTCCATCCTGGTAATAGACGATAATAAGGACATCAGGGAGAATACAGCGGAAATCCTCGACCTGGCGGGTTATACGACTTTTATGGCTGAGAATGGTAAAAAGGGCGTAGAGATCGCATTGAAAGAAAAACCTTCCCTGATCGTCTGTGATATCATGATGCCCGAGCTGGACGGATATGGCGTGTTGCACCTGATCCGGAAGAATTCCGAAACTGAATTCACACCCTTCATATTTCTGACAGCAAAAACAGAAAGAAGTGATTTTCGGAAAGGAATGGAAATGGGAGCAGACGACTACATCACGAAACCATTTGAAGATATTGAGTTATTGAATGCGGTGGAGATCAGGTTAAAGAAATCAGCCATCCTGAATCAAAACTACGAACAGACCTACCGCGGTCTGAACCAATTTCTGAGCGATGTAAAAGACACCGGGCTGACCCGTCAGTTATCCGAAAAATACGATCTTGAAAATTACGAGCGCAAACAGATTCTTTACCAGGAAAATAAAAAACCGAGATTCCTGTTTTACCTGGTTAAAGGGAAAGTGAAATGTTTCAAAACGAACCAGGACGGAAAAGAATATATTACAAATCTCTACAATGATGGTGATTTTATCGGGTATTCCGCTTTACTGGAAAATTCATTATACGATGATTCAGCCGTGGTGATCGAAGATGCGGAAATCCTGGCCATACCAAAAGATGACTTCCTGCATATGGTGTTTAACGATATCAGCATCGCCTCAAAGTTTATTCATATTATCAGCAAGAATGTAAAAGAAAAAGAAGAGCGCCTGTTAAGTCTCGCCTACAATTCGCTCAGAAAACGGGTCGCTACTGCACTCGTAGAGATAACCGGTAAATTTAACCTGAAGGAACAGGTCATGCCCCTGGAAATATCGCGGGAAGAAATCGCCCAATATGTTGGCACAGCGACCGAATCGCTTATCCGCACATTGAGTGATTTTAAAGCAGAAAAATTAATTGACATCAAAAACGGCAAAGTAATCGTGAATAATACGGAAAAGCTGAAAAATATGCTGAACTAAGCCGACTTTCCCAATTTGGGCTAATTCCTCCCGCCCTGTCCGGATTCGACCGGCCCCTGCCCGGTTCCCATGCTGATTAAAATCATGTCGCGGCCGAATGCCAGTCATCAAAACCAATAAAAAAGGGTTGTTCCTTTGGAGGAACATTAAATGGTTGTATATGAAAAAGATTCTGCTGCTTTGCGATGGAGACAATTTCCCATCCGGCGCTACCCGGTTTATCAAAAATATGCGGGAAAAAGAACCCTTATATGTTAAAGGACTGTTTATCAATCCCATCGATGTCCTGGAAATGATTCCGGTCGGTTTTATACCGGTTTCGGGCCCCTATGCTAAATTAAAGGAAGAAGAACTGCAACTAGTCGAACAAAGCAGGGAAAAATTCGTCGAAGCCTTTGAAAGTGCCGGCATTAAATATGAAATCCATCCGCATATCGGTGAATGGAGCCGCGAATTATTTATCAAGGAAAGCCGGTTTGCAGATCTCGTTGTGATCAGTGAAGAACTGTTTTGTTCAAATATGATAGAAACCCAGCCCAATTATTTTATGATCGAAGCACTCAGGGCCTCTGAATCTCCTGTCGTTGTCGTCCCTGAAAAATTTAAATGTATTGAACATCTGGCTTTTGCCTATGATGGCGGGAAAGAGTCCATGCATGCGATCAAACAATTTGTTTACTTATTTCCGGACCTCACAGAACTTCCTTCCGATTTCGTACATATCAAGAACGAAGCAGCTGACGAAATACCGGAAAGAGCACTACTGGGAGAATATACTTTTTCTCACTTCGAATCGCAGTATACCTCCAAACTTCATTTTGATCCTAAAAAATACCTGACCAGCTGGCTCGGTACGAAGAAGAACGTTTTCCTGGTCTCCGGATCCTTTTCAAGATCTGCTGTTTCCAATACGTTCAAAAAGAGCTTCGCAGATCATGTGATCGCTGAACACAGTTGTCCCATCTTCATCGCCCATTTCTAACAATCTGTATCCAGAGCATAAACTATTTTTATACGTATGTATCAGTCGCTGGAAAAAGCATTGAGCGGGATTAATTCCGGCTGTAATATATTCATTCAGACTGGGGCGGCTGCTCCGCAGCAGTTGATCAGGGGTCTTATGCAACAGGCTGCCGGACTCCGGGACATCACGATTTATCAAATGCATACCGAAGGAATAGCCCCGTACGGAGATCCGGAATGGCAGCATATTTTCAAGGTAAATTGTTTTTTTATCGGCGCCAACCTGCGCAAGGCCGTTCAGGAAAAAAGGGCAGATTATATTCCGCTGTTCTTAAGTGAAATTCCCTCTTTGTTCCGAAAGAAAATTGTACATATTGATGTCGCCCTGATTCACGTATCATGCCCCGACGCGCAGGGTTATTGTTCTTTGGGTGTTTCGGTGGATATCGCGCCGGCTGTGCTTGAGTTTGCCGACCTGATCATTGCCCAGGTAAATCCCCAGATGCCCAGAACCTTCGGGGATGCGATCATACATTCGAGTCAGATAGACGCCATGGTGGAAGTGAATGAACCGATCCTGGAAACAGAATCTGCCAAACCGGATGCACTGAATACAAAAATTGCAGAAAATGTCGCTTCGTTAATTGAAGATGGTGCAACATTACAATTGGGTATTGGGAAAATACCGAACGCCGTACTCAAAAGCCTGGAAGGACACCGGCGGTTGGGTATTCATACGGAAATGTTTTCGGATGGAATTATCGATCTGGTGGAACGGGGTGTTATAACGGGAGAAATGAAAAAGAAACGAAGGCTCAAAATCGTGTCCAGTTTCATGATCGGCACTAAAAAACTATACCGTTTTGTCAATGACAATCCCATGATCGAAATGCTCGATATCGGTTATGTAAATGATGTGCACATCATTCGACAAAATCCCAGGGTCACAGCAATCAATTGCGCGCTTGAAATTGACCTCACGGGTCAGGTCTGTGCAGATTCCATTGGATCTAAAATGTATTCCGGCGTGGGAGGTCAAATCGATTTTATGCGGGGTGCTTCCCTTTCTGAAGGTGGCAAACCCATTATAGCCATGCCCTCTGTAACCGCAAAAGGTGAAAGTAAAATTGTTCCCTTTTTAAAACCAGGAGCCGGCGTTGTGACCACCCGGGCCAATGTGCACTATATCGTAACAGAATATGGAATAGCTTATTTATATGGTAAAAATCTCACCGAAAGGACGAATGCGCTGATCAACATTGCACATCCCATGCACAGGGAAAGATTATTCGAAGCTGCTTTCGAATTGAACAAGTCAGGATCAGTTGTTCTTGCCTGAACAATGTGCGCCTGACAATTATTATGTGCCCTGCCCACAAAATATACCATACCTGCACTTGTATTGGGAGTCCTTATGGATATTGCTTTAATAACTGCCAGTTTCATCATTTGATTATTCCATGTGAAAAACAAAAACCCGAAATTGAATTTCGGGTTTTTGTTTTCCTGCGGAAAATTGCAGGTATCCACACGGGTTAGTCGTTTGTCAGAATAACTTTTAATGATTTTTCTTTTGCCGCATGGCCGAAACATTCATAGGCCTCAATAATCTCAGAAAGTTTAAAGCGGTGAGTGATCAGCTGTTTTGAATTGAGTTTGCCCGATTGAACCGTTTTCATCAGCATGGGGGTGGAAACAGTATCCACCAGCCTCGTCGTGATCGTTATGTTTTTACTCCATAACTGTTCGAGGTGCAGATCGACTGATTTTCCATGCACACCAACGTTTGCTATAACGCCGCCCGCAGCTACTAAAGCCTGGCAGAGTTCAAATGTTTCGGGGATTCCCACCGCTTCTATAACCGTATCCACTCCTTTATTATTTGTTAAGGCATTTACTTTTTCTGCGGCTTTTTCCGTCCGGTTGTTAATGGTATTTGTTGCACCCAACTTTTTTGCAACCGCCAGACGGTTATCATCCGGATCGATCATAATGATTACAGAAGGTGCGTAAAACTGGGCTGTCAGGAGAGCCGCCAGGCCGACAGGCCCCGCGCCGACAATAGCCACTGTGCTTCCGGGTGTTATCCGGCCATTCAGTACACCACATTCATATCCAGTAGGTAAAATATCGCTTAGCATAACCAATGCTTCTTCATCACTTTTATCGGGAATTTTATAGAGGCTGGTATCTGCATAAGGAATACGAACATATTCCGCCTGGGTTCCGTCAATCAGATGACCCAGGATCCACCCGCCATTCTCGCAGTGCGAGTACATACCCTTCCTGCAATAATCACAAATGCCGCAGGAGGTTATACAGGAAATCAATACATGATCTCCTTTCTTAAACCGGGTCACAAACCCACCGGTTTCTTCAATAATTCCCACGCCCTCATGGCCGAGTATGCGGCCATCAGTTACTTCGGGCACATCTCCTTTTAATATATGCAGGTCCGTGCCACAGATCGTTGTTTTGGTTATACGGACGATGGCATCGGAAGGATGCTGGATCGTGGGCTTACTCATGGTTTCCCATGACTTACTATTCGGACCATGATATACCAGTGCTTTCATAATTTTTATTTATAACTGCAATTTAGCTCCGGACCCATTGAAAAAAGGTGACAGGCGGTCCGGTCGCTCATGATTATCGTCATACTGCAGCTCAGCCACATGAGCAGTATCATTAGTTCGTTTGACGATCCTCATTTTTACAGCTTAATATATTGTTCATATTTGAGTAAAATACATCCGCATGTTTGGAACCCTGAATAATGAAGAGATAGAAACCATCCTGAGCAACCAGCTCATCGGGAGGATCGGATGCCATATTGACAATATTACCTATGTCGTACCGATCAGTTATGCCTATGACGGAGAATTTATTTATGCGCTGACCATGGAAGGACTGAAAGTGAAAATTATGCGGCAGAATTCTCATGTCTGCTTTGAAGTGGAAGAAATTCCCGACCTGGGCAATTGGAAGAGTGTCATCTGCTGGGGCGAATATGAAGAACTGCCGAACCGGGCGGAGCGGCATCAGGCCCTGGTGCTGCTGCACGACCGCCATTTGCCGCATGTTACCAGTGCGAAAACAAAACTCTCACCCACCTGGCCATTCAAACCCGACAATATCGACGTCATAAAAGGAATTGTTTTTCGCATCCGGTTATATAAAAAAACCGGCAAATATGAAAAACAGGAAGGTGCTGAGATTTATTCCTGGCAATAATGATCATACGATTTCAAAAGCATTCAATCTAGCAAAATGAAGACCATATTGGCCCCCACTGATTTCTCTGTTTCATCCATTAACGCGGTGAACTATGCGGCTGATCTGGCTTATTCCATTAACGCCAAACTGGTGCTGATTCATGCCATTCCATTCCCCATCGTCGTATCTGAAATCTCTGTGCCGGGTGATTTTATCGACGATATGATGGATGCCAGTCAGAGAGACATGGACGAACTCTATGAACAAATTCAATCCAGGACCAAAGGCAAAATAAGTATTTCAACAGAGATCAAAATTGGTTCGATCGAACAGGAAATCGAAAATATTTCATCCAAAGAAAGACCGCTGGCGGTGATCATGGGTCTCCGTTCAGGGAAAACCTTTGAAAGAGCGCTCATGGGAAACTCCACCTTTCACATCATGAACCATGTGGGTTTTCCCACAGTCATCATACCTGAGGGCGTTCATTTTCGTGAGATCCGGACCATCGGGATGGCCTGTGATCTCAAACAAATGGACGGACAACTTCCCTTTGAAACCATCAATGAATGGTTATACCTGTTTAAATCATCCATTGAAATCATTCATATTTCCGCTCCGGGCAAGGACCTGAAATCTGAACAGGCAGCTGAATCCGTTGCCATTCAGAACCGGCTACAAACTTTTAAACCCCGGTTTCATTTTCTGAGCGGCGATAATATTGCTGAAGAACTCAATGAATTTATTAAAACCCATCCCCTGGATTTATTAATGGTCTTCCCCAGAAATCATGGGATCTTCGGACTCTTTCACAAAAAGAAATCAACTTTCATCGTCACGCACCAGCAACTTCCTATTCTATCCATTCACGATGTTAAAAAGTGATTTTTGTAGGCTTAACGCTTAAGGCCTAACGCCCAACGCTTTTCGGGCGGAATGAAAATTGTATATCCACTTGCATGAGTCTCAAACAGTTTCTCCGGGATGCGGGGGGTGTATTCAAAACCGCGTGCACTGGCTTTCTGGACGACAAAGTGCTGAAACTAAGCGGTTCCCTGGCCTTTACCATGGTATTTTCCATGGGTCCCCTGATCCTGATCATCATCACGACAACAAGTTTCTTTTTCGGACGCGATGCGATCGAAGGCAGGGTGTACGGTCAGCTGGAAGGATTTCTGGGCCAGGATACTGCACTCCAGTTACAGGAGATCATCAGACATGCGGCTATCAGCAACAAGACTACACTCGCTACCGTCGTCGGATTTATTTTTCTATTTATTGGCGCCACCAGCGTTTTTTCGGAGATGCAGGATTCAATCAACATGATCTGGGGACTTAAGCCCAAACCCAAAAAAGGATGGGTGGCTTTTCTGAAAAACCGGTTTCTTTCTTTTTCCGTCATTATCGGGTTGGGGTTTTTATTACTCGTTTCCCTCATCATCTCTGCACTGGTCACAGCTTTTGGCGACCGCTTACAATTGCTGATCCCCGGTCTTTCCACCATCGTGCTCTATGGCATCAACCTTGGCGTTAGCATCGGACTATCGGGATTTATTTTCGCTGTAATATTCAAAATACTTCCGGATGGGCAGGTTAGCTGGAAGGATGTATCTGTCGGAGCATTAGGGACAACCCTTTTATTTTTGCTCGGGAAATTTGCGATCTCCTATTATATTTCAAAAACACATGTAGGATCGATGTATGGCGCTGCGGGAGCGCTCGTCGTTTTGCTGTTGTGGATTTATTATTCTTCCGTCATTTTATATTTCGGGGCGGAATTTACACTTGCTTATGCCCTGCTTTCCGGCCGCCCGATCAAACCGGCCAAATATGCTGTCGCTTACAAAGAAGTGGAAGAAACTTAGAAACGGAGATCTGCAATCTCCTGGCAGATAAATGTTCTACCGAAATGAACCTCAGTAATCGCTTTAAATATTTCGTCGGGCGAGGAATTTTTTGAGAGATATCCCCAGGCACCGCTTTGCATTATTTTTTCGGCATAGTCTGATTCGATATGAAATGACAGACCAATGATTTTTACATCCGGACAATTCTGTTTGATCAACTGAGTGGCCTCAATACCACTGATTCCGCGAAGCCTGATATCCATAATAACAATATCCGGACATAGCTGCTTCGATAATACAATAGCCTCTTCCCCGCTTTCGCAAACGCCGAGTACTTTGAATCGTTTATCGTTTCTGAGTAAAAAGTCCCACGCTTTCCTGATCAATGGATGATCATCCACAAAAAGTATCGAAATCTGCTTCATAATGAACGGCCGCAAAGATGGCATAATTACCGCTAACAAACCTTGACAAATCAATGGAGATTCTTTGATTTTCAATCGAATGCAGACCGGTAGCTCACCGGGGAACGATTTTCGAAACGCTTGAAAAAAGTGGTGAAATAGTTGGGATCGTTGAAACCCATCTGATTAGCAATTTCCTTTATGGGTAATTTCGTCGAATGCAACAGATATTTGATTTCCAGTAAAATCCTGTTCTGAATAGACTCTTTGGCAGACATACCTGTATGTTTTTTTACAAGCGCATTCAAATGGTTGGGATGCATCGACAATTGGTCTGCATAAAATTTAACGGAATGATCTTTCGAAAAATGGATATCCAGCAAATCAATAAATTGCCTGATAACATCTGAAACCGGCGAATTTGCTGAACCGGTTTGCATTTGTTCAGAAAGGCGTTCTCCCAAGATCAGGAGCTCCAATATTTTGACGGCAATAAATTCGGTGTTCGCTTTATCCTTTAGTTTCTTTTCCTGCAGGATAACTTCCAGGATTCGCTCAACTTCTTCGGCCTGGTCATCGGGAAGATAGATATCCGGTCGCACAGATCCGGACAGCCAGTTTTTATTGGCCAGCGTCTGATGGGAAATATTATTTTGCAAAAAGAAATCCGGGTTAAATAATAACACAAAGCCCTGTGAATCGGCTGTCCAGTTCTTACTGGATGTAATAACGCGAGAGGGAATGACAAAAAAAGTATTCTTCCTGGCTTTAAATTTATAGATCCCGGTTACCACATCACCCTCCCCCTGTTTCAAAAAACAAATCCGATAGTAGGACCATCTGTGCGGTGGAGCCGCCATCCTGGAATTTCGCAATACATCTTCGTAGCGGTGAATTTGAAAATCAAACTTGTAGTTATAATTTTTATCCAGATCGACAACCCCTTCACTTGTATATTGTCTCAGGGCTTTCTTAAACGCACTGATTCTGATTTGATCCTCGGGCATACCTCCTCATTTTCTCTATTAAGTTACCATTTTTTTTAAAGGATACAACCACCGATGAAGCGTATGGCGATCGCCACTATTTTCACATTGACTTCCACCTAAGTGAAAACATGTAGTACCCCCCGGGATGAATCCCGTAAGTGTGGAACAGCAAAATGTTACGCATTTAAACCTTCGGTGCAACAGCAGGTTCGGCGTTGTTTCTCTGCAAGAACTTCTGCATCAGCCCCGGTAGTGCAGCCGCAATGGCACCCGTAATGAGTGGCGACATCCCAAATTTGCTGGCCAGGCTACCGACAAGCGCACCCGAAATGGCACTGGTGGGAATATTTCCGGAAGCCAGATTGTTTTCCAGTTGAGATAAAATACCACCCCCGGTATTGGCCGCCGGTGTTTGTGCCTGAAGGCCATTGGTAATATGTGTTGCAATTTCCCGATGTACCTGATCGGCTTGTTCTGCCGGCATATTTCCGGTGAGTTCCGGATTGCTGTTTAAATGTTCTTTAACCAGCTGAAGAATTTGATCAAACATAGATAAAGTTTAAAATGGTGAAAAGGGAAATAAAGTTAGCCTATTTTATATTCATGGCGGGCAAGCCTGGATCAAAAATATCATACCCGCCGTCCGGAATTCGAATATGAGATTGTCAGAATACTGGCGAATGACCATTCGAAGTATTTTTTTTAATTTCATCAAGATTCATCAAAATCAAACACCATGGAAAGATTTATGCTGATCGTCAGGGAGGACCTGAAAAGAATTGGCCAGCTTAGTCCGGAAGAACGATTTGCCGCGGGCCCGGATATGGGCGATTGGGTGAAGTCGCTTGCGGAATCAGGCAATTATATCGGCGGGGAACCGCTGGCCATTACAGGAAGATATGTAACCCAGAATGAAGTGTTATCCGATGGACCGTTTATCGAAGCGAAAGAAGGTATCAGTGGGTACGACATCATCCTGGCTGAAAATATAAACCAGGCTGTCGCCATCGCACAGTCCTGCCCCATGGTGATGACCGGCTTCGCCATAAGGGAAGTGAGGCCCATGCAGCCCTTCCTGAACATACAGGAAAAAAAATAGTCAGCTCTTACACCCGTTGATATTTATGTAATGGATAATGTACAGCAAGAGGCAGACAGGCTATATAAGCAGCATTTTGGTAAACTGGTGGCTTCCCTGCTCTATACTTTTCGTACTATGGATCCGGAATCTGCCGAAGACATTGTACAGGATGCTTTTTCTTCGGCCCTTGTCGACTGGAGGCTTAAAGGCATACCCACAAATACAGCAGGCTGGATTTATACGGTTTGCAGGAATAAAACACTGAATAAACTAAAGAAAGACAAATGGGTAACTGCTATTGCTGATCATGCGGATCGCGGATCCACGGAGACCAACTACAGTGATTCCGTATTGGATGATTACCAGTTGAAGCTATTATTCGCCTGTGCACATCCAGACCTTTCTCCAAAAATACAGGTTGTAATCACGTTGAAATATGTAATCAACCTGAAAGTGGATGCGATTGCCAGGCTGCTGGGCATGACCATCGACGGCGTGGACAAGTTGCTGGTCAGGGCAAGACAGAAAATAAAAGATGAAAAAATTATATTGGAAGAACCTCATCCGGAGGCTCTAAAATCCAGGTTATCCATCGTTCACAAAATTATCTACCTCAGTTTCAACGAAGGATATAAATCATCCTGGGGAAAAGAAATGATGAGGCAGGAATTGTGCGAGGAGGCCCTGCTCCTGAATAAATCGCTTATCGACAGCAGGCTGGGCAATAAGGATACCCTCGCGCTTCATGCCCTGATGCTATTTAATAGTGCAAGATTTGCTTCCAGGTTTACGGCATCGGGAGAACTGGTTGACCTGGAAAACCAGGACAGGTCATTATGGAACCGCGATCTGATCAATCTCGGCCGCCATTTTTTAGCGATATCTGAATCGGAAATCATCTCATCTTATCATCTGGAAGCAGCGATTGCCCACATCCATTGCGGTGCATCACAGTTCGTGCTGACCGACTGGAAAACAATCGCTGCTTTATATGACAGATTATTGAAGAGCAATCCCAATCCATTCGTTGAGCTAAACTATGCCATCGCCCTCTATTATGCAGGAGATAAAAATGCTGCTTTTAATCTCTTAAATGAATTGCAACAGCACAGTTTTTTAAATCAATATGTTTTTTTAAATCTGGCGCTCGGAAAATTTCATCAATTAGAAGGAAACAGCGAACCGGCCGCTCATTTTCTGCATATCGCTTTTAATCAAACACATTTTAACAAGGAAAAAGATTTTATACAGAAAATGATCGATAAACTGTAACCTGAACTAAATGATCACCCTGATAATCATTGACAATTGACAATTAACAATTGACAACTGACAAACACCCTGCTCCAGGCAAATTATATACGAAATATTTCCTGTATAAAAATGGTGTTTTTCCCCTACAACCCGATTCAATGCTATACTACTTTTGAAGTATGAAAACATTTACTTACCAATATAAAGGAGAGACCTTTCAGTCCCTGGTTGAATATTATATGGAAGGCCAGGATCACCGGTACCGGGTACAGATTGGGCAAAATTTTAGTGTAATCGTGCCTTCCGGATTCCCGGGGCCCAACAATTCCATCGTGTGGGTACAGTCTCATAAAGGCAATGAAACCGTGCTGGATCATGAACTTGTGCAGGCGATCGGTGAGGGATTGGAGCGGTCGGGTATGCCCATTAACAAAGTATCCAATACTATTTGAATCTGGAGTCGATTTCTTCCGGACCAATTCGGGTACGGATGGAAAATCATATCAGTCTGTTAAAAGAAAACAGGGATAGGAGGAACATGCCCGTATAATTGATTATTTTAGCATCAGCATCATCCCGCGAAGCAGCTCATGAAAACATTGACTTACTTATTACCAGCTTATTTGATACTATCGGCGGCCTGTAGCAAAAAGGATTCGGGAACCGCCACTGTAGCACCATCTAACCTCACCATCACCGTCGTGGTCAGTACTGACAGCAGCGGAAACGTAAACTTTACCGCTACCGCTACCAATGCGGTAAATTACAATTTTGACTTCGGAGACAATACCAAACAGCAGGAAAATTCGGGCACCCTTGTATATAAATATCCTTTTTCCGGCATATACACGGTAACCGTTACCGCAGTAAGTTCGGGAGGCCAGACGATTACAAAAACTACGAATGTAACAGTTGCTGTAGCTCTTAAACTGGCCTGGTCTGACGAGTTTGACAAAGACGGTTCTCCCGATCCTGCCAACTGGGGCTTCGATCTGGGAACGGGAAGCGGAGGCTGGGGGAATAACGAATTGGAAAATTATACGAACCGGCAGGCCAATGCCATCGTCTCCAACGGCACACTCAAAATCACTGCACAGAAAGAATCTTATAATGGGAGCGCCTATACTTCGGCCCGGATGCTCTCATATAATTTATACAATTTTCAATACGGAAAAATCGATGTACGTGCCAAACTACCCGCCAGTACAGGGACCTGGCCTGCGATCTGGATGTTGGGTAATAACCTTTCTTCAGTAGGATGGCCGGCATGTGGCGAAATTGATATTATGGAACAGAGTGGCAGCCAGAAATCAACCATCTACGGCACCATGCACTACCCTACCGAAGCGGGTCAGTATGGTGACGGATCGACAACCACAATCCCCGATGCAAGTACAGCATTTCATGTCTATAGTGCATTGTGGACGCCCTCATATATCCGGCTTTCTGTAGATGGAACGGACTATTATAGTTTGTCCAACTATGCGGGTCTGCCATTTAATCAACCGTTTTTTATCATTCTGAATGTAGCGATGGGTGGGAATTTTGGAGGAGCTGTTGATCCGGCATTCACTTCCGATTCTATGGTAGTGGATTATGTCAGGGTGTATAAGTAGCAGGTGGAGCTCCGGCTGCCCAGAGAATCGCATTGGCAAACATCAGTTTAAATTCGGGCGAATGGAACAGGTTTGCATGATGCCCCATCTGGAAGTACACATTCCTTGCTTTCACTTTTTTGTTTGTCCAGATTACCGGATGATCTCCCATTTTAATATCTGATGGCGGATCATAACTGGATTCATCAACGTTTGCAATAACGTGTACCTGCTTACGGGGACTTTTATCATAGGTATACCATTCATCGTCGGGGATTGAAAAACTTTCTGGCAGGCCTCGCATCACGGGATGGCGTTTGTCTTCCACATGTACTGTGGCCCTTGCCCTGGCTGAAATATAATTCTTCCATTGAATATCTCCCATAAACTGGGAAAACCACTCCCACATCGGGTAGCCATCGAATGTTCCCAGCAGGGAGGCATGATGAAAACCGATCCAGCCACCTCTTCCTTCTTCCACAAATTTCTCAAATGCGGCTTTGGACGTTTCACTCCACATATATGGGGGGAAATTCAACTGAATGAATAATTGGTAATGCGACAGAAAAGTTGAATTGATTGAATCGGTTCGGTTGATCACCTGGAAATCAAAATGCTGCTCAATGGATAATTGATTGAGCCATTCAAGAGCTGCTACAACAAATCCTTCGTGTATCTCGCCCCGTTCGGCGAGTACCAGTACATGGAAAGCGGTCCTGTTTTTCTGCTGCTGGCTGAACGCATTGGTATTCCCCGCAAGGAAGACAATAACCAACAATAATCGAATTCCATTCTTCATGTATAGCCGTGGAATAAGTTAACTAATCCGACCCATAATCTAAAAATCCTTTGGTTATGTCGGCGATCTTTCTTCTATAATATCAACATCTGTTTCTCCTTTTTTAATGATCCGGTTAGGGTAATCCATCGGAAAGGTTTATGAGATCAATATTTTTTGTCTAAGAAAAAATCAGAGGCCTTATAAAGAAAAGATCGTGTGAGATCAATTAAAGGAATGATTCAATATGAAAAGATTATCCCTTTGAATAATATTCATGGCTGTCAGCATTCCGGGTAGCTTGTCCCGGATTTGTTTTGGCCAGTGCCCTGCATCCCGAAGATCCATAAGCTATATCATCCGTATAGGCTGAAGCATGGCTGTGCTCGTGCACCATCGTGCCGGCCTGAGAGTCAGATCCCGATACCGGTGCCGACCAAAAAGCACTGCAAAGCCAGATCGTTGTAGTACCCTTGTATGTATAAGCATAGTCTCCATCTTCGCAATCCTTGCCTGTCAGGTCGTAGGTAAAAACTTTGTTTTCGAATTCGTCTTTGATTTTCCGATAATCTGTCCTGACTTTATTGAAACGGGTTTTGGTATAAGCGCCAAACCAGGTTTTATAATCGGTATTGTTTGCCATCCCGGATAATACAGCAACAGCGAGTGCATAACCATTCCCATGAGCTTTTTTTGCGATGGTCTTTCTGGCGGCAGAGCCGCCAACTGCTTTACAGGGCAGAGCCACAGCTATTAGTCCTGTTCTCAAGGATGACTTAACTTTTTTTTTCGAAGATTTTTTTTTCTTCTCCAGGCTGCGGGCTTTTTCTCCGGCCGTTTCCATGGCCTTGCCCGTCATGTTAAAAAATGCCGGTTTTGTTATAATCTTAATGGCTTTGGGGGTCGTCTTCCGCATGGGCGCTGACATTAAAAAATCGGGTGTGGGCGGTTCCCGGAGGTAAATCAGGCGGTCAGGTTTATAATTGACTTTAACTTTCCTGGCATTCTTCATGTTATATACTTCGCCAATATCAACTTTTGCGCTGATTGATTTTCCTGGTTCCAGCAATATAAAATCTTTCGGTTTCGGCTGTCCCCTTTTTACAAGGCGGCCGTCATAGGCCATTGTTTTCCCGTTTTTTAGCACGTGAAGGCAATCGCTTTTCAGACCTTCAAGTGGCGTATTCCATTTTAATATATGTACCGGCTTTTTGGTGTGATTGGTAAGTTCAAAGATCAGGTTTGCGCCTTCGCCTGCAAAGTATAACGCATGAGAATATATTTTTGCTGAGATGGCTTCCATTTTAACAACGGGATAAGAGGAGGTTTCTAAATCGTGCAGCCGGTAAAAGCCGGATAGTAATTTACTTATTCTTTTTTAATATATAAAAATCTGAGTATTTTAGAGTGCCCGGCTTCGTCAAAACTGATTTTAAGTAAGTGCTTCCACTTAGTTTAAAAAATATAATGCGTAAAACGATTGTTGAAGCCCAAAAATGATCTAGCTTAGTATCCCTTCCCTTGGAAAACGTCTTACAAATCCAATGATTGCAATTCCCCTTTGCTGCAACCATGATACATGATTGCCTGAAGAGAACGATTGCCAGTTCCACACTATTTAGAACGAATACTCTGATTGGGCATTTTGATGATTCCCCGGAAAGGGTTATGCCTGTTTACCTGTTCGGAACTTAGAACAGGAACATGTTTTCTCCCGGGAAATCTTCACTGCTTTCAGGGAGACGTTTTTCAACTCTGATCCCCGTAGCCTTTTGTTTGGAAAATTAATTAAACATTTAAACCTGAATTTTATGACAAATTGCACATCAACGTGTTTTATTATTCCGAAATACGTGAAGGAAGCCCTTGCCAAGCAGGGCTTAATGGATAAAGGTGTTGTAGACAAAGCTTTGAAAATGGACGGCGCGCTGCGAAAAGAGCGGAAAAAAATTGTAGCCAGTCTTATGCCTGCTAATATGATGGCTGCAACCAAAAAGACCAGGAAGATCGCCAACAGAACGGTTTATAATTGCCAGAACTCAGAGTCTCTGGGGAAAAAACATGAATTACGAGGAGAAAAAGATAAAAAAGATGTAAAGGATTCCGATGCGAATTTATCCTTTCTATATGCAGGTGTGATCCGGGATTATTATGCAAAAAATCTTAGCCGGAATTCCCTGGACGATAAGGGCCTCGATCTCGATTTGTTTATC
Organism: Puia sp.; assembly: GCA_041481385.1. Lineage (GTDB taxonomy): Bacteria > Bacteroidota > Bacteroidia > Chitinophagales > Chitinophagaceae > Puia. Next base: position 7,745 of record JBGPBW010000047.1, on the reverse strand, counting down.
CATTATTCCAAAGGGTACAACAATGCATTCTGGGATGGAAAGGAAATGGTATTTGGCGATGGCGACGGACATATCTTCAAACACCTGGCCTGTGGTATTGATGTGATCGGACATGAGCTGACCCACGGTGTTGTTCAATACACAGCTGCACTCAGGAGTTCTGAATTTCCCGGTACACTCAATGAACATATCGCAGATGTGTTTGGTACCGTAATCAAACAGGACTATAAAAAGCAAAACGCAAAAACAGCAGACTGGCTGATTGGCGACGATGTAGTGCTGCCCTCATTTCCTGGTGTTGCCCTGAGATCCATGAAGGCTCCGGGTACAGCGTTCAAGGGTGATCCACAGCCAGCCAATATGAAAAATTATAAACCCTGGAATAATGATCCGCATTTAAATAATGGCATTCCGAACCGCGCATTTTATCTGGTAGCTGCGGGAGTCGGAGGCAATAAAGGATTGGACACCAAGCTCGCCGGCTTATTATGGTATACCGCACTGCTCAATTTAAAATCCACTGCTAATTTCAAAGATTTTTATACGACTATCAGGAAGGCCGGCGCCAGTCTCACAGCCAGCAAAAAAATTCCGGACTCCTCCAAGCTGATTGATGCTGCGTTTAAAACCGTGGGCATTATTAAATGAAGTATAGCTTCTCATATGATGTCGGATTTATGGGTTCCTCGGGCCTCAAATATTCCCTGCAGGGAGATTCGGGCGATTTGCCGGAATCACATAGTAAAGTCCTGGAATCTCTCGCAGATTATAATACTGCGGAAACGGCAAAATCGAATCCTGCCGCCAAAGACCTGACAGAGTATGTGATCAATCTGGATAATGATCATAAAAAAAAGACAATCAGTTTTAAGGAAGACAATATCCCGGGTCGTCTCAGACCCCTGATCAATTACCTGAGATCAAAAGCAACCTTAACCACTAAAAAATAATCCATGGGGGTGGCCATAAGCGAAATAAGACCAGAATAATTCCATCATGTGGGTTTTACGTAAGTAAAAATACTTAGACGCTCATGGCCCGACCACTATGGATCAGGTTATATTTTATCCTGACCATACGGAATACATGATCTTGTAAAAATCAGCCTAACTTTAGGAAACAACCGGGTGAAGGCTCCTGTAGCTTTTAGTATTTCTGCTCTGAAGGGACCGTGTATCGTTGACCGTCGACTGTTGACGGTTGACCGTAGATCGATAATCGATATACGATTAACGATCTCCCGCCCGTACCTCCACCTTATCGAAAAAAATCAACGAAAGGAAACAGACCGTTTCCCCTGGCGGTTTTATTTCGACTAATTCAGTGAGCATGTTGAAATTTTATTTTATCCAAACAGGACTGATATGAGCAAACGGATTCGGGAATACGCCAGTTCTATTTTTATTTTTATCCTCCTCGCCGGCGTGCTGGGTTTTTATTATCTGAAATATGTTCCGGAACAGCGCAGCGAATTTAACCGGACCGCTTTCCTGGAATTAAATAAAATCCAATATGCACTCATAAATAAAACCAAGGCTTTTCATGAAGCACTCAGGAATATTATTCATCAGCCACAAATCGATAGTGGTTCCCTGTCCAGGTTTTATTTCAGACCGGGAAACAATCCAAAATTCGATAAAAGCGATAACATCAGTACAGGTCATTTTGAGAGAGACGATTCTCTTGATTCCTGGCGGCTGGTTTACCCTGTGTATTCTGCCTCATGTAATCATGACCCTGCCTATACACTTTCTAAAAATGCAGACTCACTGATGTCTGATCTCATCTCAACGTATAAAGAGATATTTGATGGTTACCTTCTGATTAATGATCAGGACTCTGTCGACAAAGACGGAGACGATAAAGGGGAAATTATTTTCCAGTCAAATGAACTTGAAATGAGCTTTCTGGTCACTCCGGATAGTTTGCTGAAAATAAATGGCGGTCTCGGCGCGACCGACCTGCAAGATGTTACGATCGAGGGAAATGCCTATAAATTATTCCTTTACCCTTTTTTTGTGGGTTCCCAGGAACTGATCCTTGCCGGTTTGATCAGCGATTCAAACTATAAAAATGCCACTCAAAAAATACCCTTTAGTTTTTTTACCGTTTTTGCCGTGCTACTGCTCCTGCTCGTCATTCATTTACCCATCCTGAGAATATATATGATAGGCCCTAATGAAAGGATCCGGGAAATGGATATCCGACTGATCATTGGTTCCTATTTCATCGCCGCCTTTTTTGGATTTTTCCTGTTCACAAAATTATTTCTGGATAAGGTGCAGGCTGTTCAGAATAAGAAAAACCTGGAAAATATATCGTGCCAAATCAAAAAAAACTTCCAGTCTGAGCTAAAAGCTATCGACCGGCAACTGCTTACTTTCGATTGCATCCTGGAGAACCTCCTTGAAATTAAAGACACGATGCATTTAAAGTCCCTGAGTGAGGCGCCTGGTGACAGTTCCACCATCGCTTATCTGGACAATTTATTTAAGCCCCGGATTTACCCCTATCCCAATAATGTTTTCTGGACCGACAGTGATGGAAAACTAGTAGCCCGCTGGGGTTTCAGAAAGGCCCTGACCAAATCTCCTTTAATCAATGTAAGCGACCGTTCGTATTACAAAGATTTTAAAAATGGAGAACCACTTGTGATCCCGGGCATAATCGAACCGCTGACTGTCCAACCCACTTTATCAAAACTGGAGGGGGAATATGTAGTTACAGTTGCAAAAAAAAGTCAGATTCCTCCATACGTTTTACACCTCATCATCACTGATCCGAAAGGCAAAAAAAAGGATACCTGCATAAACATCAAGCCATTCCTGATCGGCGTGTCTTCGAAAATGCATTCCATATACAGAGTCGTCATGCCTCCTGGTTATGGATTCAGTGTCATCAACGAAACCGGCGAAATTTTATACGATTCAAAAGCCGGCCGGCCCCTGCTTTCCAATATTTTTAAAGAATTGGAAAATCGGGAAGGAATACATCAATCGGCGCATTATCGCACTAGCCGGTATTTTGAATCCATGGGCCTCAGGGGTAAGAATATGGCCCTGTTGTCCACGCCAATCGATGGAATGCCTTATCAGATGCTGGTATATTATAATCGCTTCCGTTCAGATGGATTCGAAGTGCACCTGATCACACTATCTGCGGGACTCATGGGTCTGGTGATCTGCCTGGTAATTTTCTCCTCGCTCATTAACAGATGGTCCAAAATTAAAAACAGGATGCTTGAAAGCCGTTCACCTCATTTTGAGTGGCTGCATCCCTCTGATAATGCTTTGAAACAGAAATATTACAGTCACCTCATCCGCTGGATGCTCCTGCTTTTGGGTGTCTATATCCTATCGTGGCTGTATATCGAGACCCTGGCGACCGATTCTGAGTTCTCCCTCTTATTTATCTCTTTGTTATTTCCCTTCTATATCGCCATATATTATTACGAACTCAGGGAAAGATATTACGATGTGCAGGAAAGAAAGACGGACATTAACTGGTATTATTCACGCCCATCTATCGTATTGCGGGGTGCACTCCTGATCATTATCATCCTGATCAACTGTTACACCTCTTTCATCAAATTTTCCTTTGCACTCGCCATTCCGGTACTGTTCACCCAACTGATCTGGGCCTTCATGATCGCCTTGTCCACATTCCGTTTCAGGCATTTCATGATGTTGGAACATGTTCAGATCAACGAGGAAAGTAAAACAATTCCCGACGAAAAAGAAAATCAGGAACCAAAAGATGAAGATCAGATTTCCGCGCGAGCCAGAAACTTCCAGCTTGTCAGAGCTACGATATTTAAAATAGCCACTTATCGTTTCAGCCATTTCAAAAGAAAAAAGCAAATACCGATTGCCCCGGAAAGCCAACCGACTCCCGTCAAGCACAAAAAACCGGAACCGAAATATAAAATACCGGTATCCTATATCTGGTCTATCTTAATCGGGGTTACACTGATCAGCATCATACCGGCTTCAGGGATATTCTGGCTATTTTTCCGTCAGGAATCCGGCCTTTACATGAATGCAGATCAGTTGTCCTTAGCAAAAGATATCGACCAGAGAACTGAGATCATCAATAAACGCATAAAGGATTTCAAATTTAATCCACAGGATTCAACAGACCAGTCCAATATTGGCAAGTTGAAATTTGAACACGGCATTTATATGATCTCGGGACAGCCCTTTGCCAATAGTCAGGGAACAACGAAGGCACATCTTCGATACCCCACAAATGAATTTATACAACTACACGATCAGTTCTTCCCCAGCGACAGTCTGGTTATGGCCTGGATCGACACAGGTTATTCAGCTAAAGACAATACCTGGTATTTTGCAATTGACTCAACAGAAAAATCCGCGCCGGAATTAATGTACATGAAACGTAATGATGGAATCAATCCGAACCCTTTCCGTTTGACTACGGACTCCAATGCATCCCGGACCACGATTGGCCTCATGACCCACTCCTTCTCCGGTACAGGAACGGCTTTTCCTATTTTTTTTATCGTGGGTCTGTGTTTCAGTCTGGTGCTCGCTTATTTCATTACGCTTTCCCTGACCAAACGGATTTTTCTGGTGGAATTGGAGCAGGTGACCAGTCTGGATGACAAAACAAAGAGCCTGGCAAAAGGTTATTATAATCTCAGCAATACCAGGCCGGCTTTGCAAAAGATGATCACTGACTCCTGCAAAGAATGGGATATCACCACATTGGATCCTTCAGAAAACAGTATTTCTTTTACCGATCCCGCATTTCCCCGCCTGATAGATATTTATTATTTCGAAAAGAAACTGCCCATACGTGTGCTCGAAGAAAAAATGCCCTGGCTGCTTGAAAAACTGGGGCCGGTATATGGTGAGCTTTGGCAACAGCTCTCCGAAAGTCAGAAATTCATTCTCTTTGATTTTGCCAAGGATGGATTTGCAAACTATAAAGCCGGCAGGGATCTGCAGGCACTGATAACTATGGGCCTTCTGTTTTTTGACGACCTGCGCCTCAGTCCCATGACCCTGAGTTTCCAGGAATATGTATTGCAAATGAAAGAGGATACGGACCTTAATGCCTTCCTGGTAAAAACCGCAAAGGAAGATACCTGGAAAAAATTCAAAACGCCTTTATTCATTCTCCTGACCGCTATAGGGATATTTATCCTGGTAACCCAGCAAGAGGCCTACCAAAAAATTACCGGTCTCCTGGCTGCTTTAACTTCTCTGGTACCTTTGCTGAGTAATTTGTTTAATAAAACAACAAGTAAATCAGATGGAGCGTGAAATAATTATGCATTTCCCCAACTGTCGTTTCGAAAGAAAATAGTTATGTATCTGTTGCACTGTCACGTTTGGAATCTTTTCTGGATTTTCGACTGATATATAATGTTATCAGAGTCGTCATGACAGAAACAATTGAAGTAAGAATGCCAGTACCCAAAAATAAGTTCATCTTGATCTGATCTACTTCCCGAAACTTGATCAGAAAGTCTTCCAATTTTATCTGGGCGTCCAGCCGGGCTGATATAAGCCGGATGCGGTTAGTGTCTTTAATACTGGCACAGCTGTCAAGCGACCTTTGCATCTCATTATATCGATTTTTACTGGAATCCTCATGATTGGCGTATTCGCTTTGATCATTTTTACCAGATTTACAACAACACAATAAAATGCCAATTAATATTAAAGGGAGAAATTGCTTCATTTTTATCGTTTTAATGTTTAGAACGGTCCTTACCGATTCGATATAGCCCGATGCAGCCGATACAGTGACCAGCGTCACTGCGAAGATCTCAAGATTTTCTTTAGAGTTGGAAATTAATAATACCTTAAGTAAACCTGCATACCCGGCAGACAATAAATCCGGCATTGTTTGAGCAGTCCTTTTATCGCATATCCATTATCCTGACCAACCGGATGTCCAGAGTCTTTCTGACAGGAAACCATGAGCATAATTACTCCTAAAAAGAAGGAGAGCCTGTTTCTCATGGGAAAAATACTGAATGGATTGATATCGATGTTATTGGTGACGATTTAAACGAACGCCGGAAGGTATTATTGCCATTTGTTCTTGCCTTTATCATAAAGGCGAATTCATGGCCGGTTTTAAAATGATGTGAGTAGAATTATCTACAAGTTCTACAGCCGTTTTCTTTTATCAGCTACTTATCAACGTTATAGGATGGCAGGGTTTTTTACCTATATAGGTATAATCATTAAGTAGTATTATGAAGTACACATTAAAAAACATACTGGGATTTGCAGGTTTACTCTTTGGATTGGCTTTATCCCTGACAGGTTGTGCTGAACATCAATATTATGAAAACAATCATCACCATTCAAGGGAATGGTATGAACACCATCATCAGCCGCCGCCACCAAATGTTAGCTTTGAACTGGAGTTACATTAATAAAACCTGCTATTCGCCAACAATTGAAGCCCTGTCCCCGACAGGGCTTCCTGCATCCACGCCTCGATTTGTTACTAATGAATTTCGTACAGATGATCAGCCCTGGAACCGCTTATTAGTTGTTGAGAAATTCCGTGATATTTTTCCCAATTTCATCAATGGTCAGGAGAACGGCTTCGTTTTGAACCCGGGCGGATGCTTCTGCCTGATCGAGCTCATCCTTTTTCATTTGCGACAAAACATCCCGGGTTACAATTGCTGAAAATGGAATTAGTCCGGTCCTAATATCCAGCAAAATAAACTGCGTCGTAGCAAATGCTTTAATATCCGTTTTTGAAAATAGTTTATACCTGGAATACATATCGCTGCTGATGGAATAAACGACCACGACGTCGGCCTGCATTCTTACTGCGGCTTCCCGGATATTCGTAAATGAAGGAGAAGTAGAAATGAGCAGGTCGGGAATGATAGAAATACTGGCGACTCTTGGAGACAACCTGATCTTTTGCGAGAAAAGGTCCAAATAAGACTGTTGCGTCTTCAAATATTGTTCATCGCTCCAATAATACCGTTTAGTTCTCGACTGGCTTTGAAGACTGACAATGGCGACCCTGAGTTTCTGTGGTAGTTTATAATTCCCATCGAGCACCTTCTGAATATTGTCCTCAGAAATGGTCGAGGCCCTGTCGCTGAACAAGGATTGCGTGATCAGGGTATCTGAACCCGGGTAACCGTTTCCGGAGCTGTTGTTAACAGGCTTGGTTGTTGTACAGGACGACAATAATACGATGCTAATTGCTACCAGAGATTTTTGAATCATAAAAATTATTATGGGGTGTTAAAAAAGTTACCAACTCTATAAATTTTCAATCACATCGCGGTATCCCCTGCCAATGGGAATGGAGGTGCCCTGCAATTCAACCATCTCGGCGGTATAAGATACAATCTTGCTGACGGAAATGATATAAGACCGATGTATTCGTTTGAAGAGATTTGATGGCAGGAGTTCTTCGATTTCATGTGTACTCATTTTCGACAGATACTCTTTCGTTAACGTGACGATCCGTATGTATTCCAACTGGCTTTCAATATATACGATTTCCGAAAATAAGATTTTTACTTTCTTTTTCTGCACATTCAGAAATATGAAATCTTTGATACCAGGGCCTTCCGCTCTGTGTTTTTCTGCCTGCGCCGTTTTTACTTTGGTTACCGCAATTAAAAATCGTTCAAATTCAATAGGCTTCAACAGGTAATCCGTAACATTTAAATTAAACCCTTCAACTGCATATTGATGATAGGCCGTTGTAACAATTACCGCGGGCGGGTG
>JBGPBW010000046.1:0-24491 GCA_041481385.1 Puia sp. | reverse complement strand
CAGGGGACTATACGTTTTATTTTTTACGGAGATGTGGGAAAGATTTGGTTATTATTTGATGGTTGGTATTCTCTATCTTTTTTTACACGATACCATTGCCAACGGCGGAAGAGGAATGGATGTAAGTCTGGCTGCTGATATCACAGGATCATATATTGCCCTGGTTTACCTGACACCCTTTATCGGGGGACTGGTAGCGGACCGCTATTTTGGATACCGGTTATCTATTTTTCTGGGCGGCTCATTGATGGCACTGGGATATTTCCTGATGTCAGTACCACATAGCGGGGGATTATTATATATCGCCCTGGCTTGTGTGATTGTCGGGAACGGGTTTTTCAAACCGAATATCAGCACGCTGTTGGGTAACATATATAATAAAGAAGAGCTTCGTCCAAAAAAAGATGTTGCCTATAATATCTTTTATATGGGCATCAATATCGGTGCCTTTGTTTGCAATTTTGTGGCAGCTTTCCTGCGTATCAATTATTCCTGGGGTTATGCGTTTGCAGCAGCAGGATTTGGTATGGTCCTAAGTTTAATCATTTTCGCCTCCGGACAGAAATATGTTAAACATGCTGATGTGATCAAGCCGGTACAGAAAGAGGATATGGCTTTTTCAAAAATCATTTCCCTTGTTTTCCTGCCGGCGATTGCTGCCGGCATCATCGGGTGGTTCATCCCTGGAAATATTTTCGGATCAGATTCCAACGATGCATTTTTATTTGCATGCGTTCCGATCATCATATTTTATTTCAGTGTGTGGTACCGTTGCAGTGGTTTTGACAGGAAGAGAATTGCAACCCTGTTCACACTGTTTGGAGTAGCCATCATTTTCTGGAATATATATAATCAGAACGCCACTTCGCTTACCATTTGGGCAGACAGCTATACAAAACGGGAAGCTCCCCAGTTCTCCCAAAAGGTTTTATCCAAGTTTGGATTTCTGAATACCATAACGAATGAAAAAAAAGAAGTGCCCGTGCTGGATTATCATTTTCATGCCCAGGTGGGCGCCGATGGGAAAGTGATTACCGGGATGGGTCAGGACCCCTATCTGCATAATATGCCTAAGAGTGAGTGGCCGGAGGATGGGAAGAATCTTAAATTAATTTCTACGGAAATCTATCAGTCGATCAATCCTTTCTGGATCATTGTGCTTACTCCGGTTATCGTTGGTTTTTTCGGATTTATGAAATCCATGGGCAGAGAACTTTCTACACCATCAAAATTTGCCTGGGGGACTATTATTGCAGGGTTATCTTCTCTCCTCATGGTCATCGCGGCACTTTCTACTAATATCTATGAGCATAAAGTTTCTTCCGCCTGGATCTTCGGGAGTTATGGCATATTTACCATCAGTGAATTGTTCATGAGTCCCGTAGGCTTATCGCTCGTTTCGAAGGTTGCCCCGCGCCGTTTTACGGCTCTGATGATGGGTGGCTGGTTTATTACTACCTCTCTCGGAGGAAAAATCGCAGGAATGATGACGGGGTTCTGGGATCATTTCGACAGTAAAGCACTCTTCTTCGGAATCAGTGCGGGAGCCGCCCTGATAGCGGGCATACTGCTTTTCCCGCTGGCTAAAAAGCTGAATAAAGTAGTGGTGGAAGCGACAGCATTAAACGATTAGAAAAGCATAAAGCTTAAAGCTTAAGGCATTTGTCAATAAATGAGTGTAATAAGTTCTTAATAAATAACCCTGAATTAAGAAACGCTTTAAGCTTTTTGCTTTAAGCCTCAAGCCTGATCAGTTCATCTTGAACGGTACAATCATCTCAAACATTGGTATGTTGACTTCAAAGATGCTCTTGGTGTGCAGATTTTCCATGTGATAGCTTCCATACATTTTTCCCATTTCAGTCCTCAGGTTGCAACCGCTCACATACTGGTACTTTTCACCGGGCTGTAAAACGGGCTGAACTCCGACTACACCTTCGCCCTCCACTTCCCGGTTACTTCCGTTACTATCGAAAATATGCCATTGGCGGCGATGTAGTTTGACGGGAAAACTATTGTGATTCCAGATCGTGATCCGGTAGGCAAACATATGTTCTCCGGCTACCGGATTACTGTAGTCCGGTTGGTAGAATGTTTCTACATCAATCTCAACCCCTTCTGAAATTTTATTCGCCATGGAGTTAATTTGTATAAAAATAAGAAAATAAGCTCAAAGCTTAAGGCTTAAGGCATAAGGCTTTTTGTTAATAGCCGTGCAATCTTATGCCTTCCGCCTTATGCTTTGCGCCTTAGGCCTCCTTTAGGCGTCAAGCGTTAGGCGTTCAGCATTAAGCTTAAAGATGTAAATTCGCCACCTACAACCACGAAACCGATTATGAAAATAGCAGTTGCGAAAGGCGATGGCATCGGACCGGAAATCATGGATGCCGTTCTACATATATTCAATGCCAACCAGGTTCCGCTCGAATATGAAATCGTGGACATGGGAAAATGGGTTTTTGATAAAGGATTTTCAAATGGCATGACGCCGGAATCGCAACAGGTTATTGAGGAACTGGGCATCCTTTTCAAAGGACCCATGGAAACGCCAAAAGGCAAGGGCGTGAAAAGCATAAATGTTACCGCAAGAAAAACCTGGAACACATATGCCAACAAACGGGTCTTTATTTCCCTTCATGGTGTCGATACCGTTTTTTCAAAAGCAGGTATCCCCATCGATATCACGATAGTCCGCGAAAATATTGAAGACACCTACGGTGGTATTGAACACATGCCAACACACGATGTAGCCCTGAGCCGACGCTTTATCACAAGGCCGGGTAGCCTTCAGGTGATCCGTTATGCATTTGAGATGGCCAAGAAAAACGGTTCCCGCCGCATCACCTGTGGTCACAAAGCCAACATCATGAAACTGACTGACGGACTATTTCTGGAATGTTTCCAGGAAGTAGCCCGTGAATATCCGGAATTGAAGTCGGATGACATCATTGTCGATGATCTGGCTATGAAACTCGTGGTGAAACCCCAGGATTTTGACGTCGTCGTACTCACCAACCTGCAAGGTGATATTATTTCTGATCTATGTGCCGGTCTGGTAGGCGGACTGGGTTTCGCACCTTCGGCCAATATCGGTGATCACATATCCATCTTTGAAGCTGTTCACGGAACTGCACCGGATATTGCAGGAAAAAACATTGCAAACCCTACGGCACTATTGTTAAGTGGTATCGCCATGTTAAGGCACCTCGGTTTAATGAAGAACGCCGCAGTAATTGAAAATGCATTATTATATACGCTCGAACAAGGTGTGCACACCGGCGATTTTGGTGATAAAAAAATTCCCGGGAAAAATACAACCGAATTCGCCCAGGCTATAATCAATAATTTCGGTAAAACACCAGAACATGGTGCAAAACCCGTGGTGCCAAACATGCACGTGACACCGACCGTATTTAAAATGGACCAGAACCAAATGATGGTGTCCATTGATGAGAGCATAATAAAGGAATACATCGTTGGCGTGGATATGTTTATCGAAAGTTCAGAACAGCCTGAGTTCATTGCAAAGAAATGCCTGCGCCACGGAGGTGTGAAATTTAAACTCATCAATATCAGTAATCGCGGAACTCAGGTTTGGCCTACCGGTTCCGTATATACGAACCTGGTGAATCAATACAACGCCCGATTTGAAAGTATCGACGGATCTCCCCTGGTGCAACAGGACATCATCGGATTGTATGTAAGCCTGAGTGGAGATTTTAAAATCGGATCACTCGAATTGCTGAATGTTATGGATGGGAAAAAAGCCTATAGCCTCGCGCAGGGACAATAATTACTAACTACTCATCCCCGGACCTCAACTTTATATTTTTATGATGCCTGTCAGCATCACGGATGTTTTTCTTATCAAAATTTTTTCTTAGCGCGTCAGTCAGATCTGTCCCGGTCTGGTTGGCAATACAGAGGATCACCCATAACACATCGGCCAGTTCGTCGGATAGTTTTTTGTCCTTGTCCACTTCCCTGAACGACTGGTCACCATAGGTTCTGCACATCAGTCTGGCCACTTCGCCAACTTCCTCAGTAAGGATCGCCATATTGGTCAGTTCGCTGAAATATCGGACACCTGTCGTCCGGATCCAATCATCCACGAGATGCTGCGCCTCCCGGATTGTAATTTCTTCAGTTGCCATGATCAGTTCGATTGATTAATAAAATGTCAAAAACTTTACAAATTACACTTCCACATCTCCACACTTCCACACTTCCACACTTCCACACTAATAGTAAAACTCTCCCTCCAGATAAGTTCGGGCATGGCCACTTATCAATACCCTGTCGCCGGCCAGCTCACATTCCAGATATCCCCTTCTGGCGGATAGCTGGATGGCAGTCAGGTTAGCCTTACGGGTTTGCCGCGCCCAATACGGAACCATTACGCAATGAGCGGAACCGGTAACCGGGTCTTCGTCTATGCCAGACTGTGGGAAGAAACAGCGGGAAACAAAATCAGATACAACACCCGGCGCAGTGACGATAAGTCCCCTTGATTTTAGTTTTCTGACCTGGGCAAGGTCGGGTCTCAATGATTCAATATCAGCCTGACTTTTCAGGACAACCATATGGTCGAATTTTGAAATATACACACCCAATGGTTTTATTCCCAGGGCTTTTTCTATCAGTCCGTCATCGGCGATTTTTTCCGGTTCATCAACCGGAAAATCAAGGGTTATCTTTCCATCCTTCCTGCGATTAACTTTCAGTATACCACTTTTTGAATGAAAAATAATCTGTTCCGAACCATAGTTGAGATGGTTGAACAATACGTGAGCGGATGCCAGAGTCGCATGACCACAAAGATCTACTTCAACTGAAGGAGTGAACCAGCGAATTTCGAAATCTTTTCCGTATGGAACATAATAGGCCGTTTCTGCCAGGTTATTTTGTGCGGCAATTTTCTGCATCAGTTCATCCTTCAACCAGGCATTCAGGGGAACAATTGCAGCAGGATTGCCTCCAAATTTTTCATCGGAAAATGCATTCGCGATAAAGACTTTTCCCTTCATAAATCCTTTTGTTTTGTATCAAGCAGAATGGTCACGGGACCATCATTCAACAGGTCTACCTGCATGTCTGCGCCAAAAATACCGGTCCCAACCTTTTTTCCCAGATCAGTTTCCAGCTGTTTCACCATCAATTCGTAAAGAGGAATTGCAATATCGGGTTTAGATGCGCGAATATAAGATGGCCGATTCCCTTTTTTTGTAGCGGCAAATAAAGTGAACTGGCTGACCAGTAATATTTCACCGCCGGACTCCACCACTGAGATATTCATGACTCCGGCTTTGTCGTTGAATATCCGTAGGTTGATGAGTTTATTGCTTAACCACCGGATATCATCCGCGCCGTCGGCATCTTCAATACCCAATAAGACCAATAACCCGGAACCGATGGCTGCATGAACAGAACTCCCGATCTGCACGCTGGCGCGTTTTACCCTTTGTACGACTGCCCGCATCAATTCAAATTAATCAAATTACATTTACGAAATGAAGATAGATGTTTCCAGGGAAATTAGTTTCCGGACTGCACGGAGTGGCGGCAAGGGCGGCCAAAACGTAAATAAGGTCGAAACCATGGTCATCGGTTATTTCCACATCCGGAATTCAATCCTTTTTACCGATACTCAGAAAGACCTGCTTGAACAAAAACTCAGTTCAAAAATAAACAGTGAGGGGTTACTCCAGGTCAAATCACAAACACACCGTTCCCAACTTGACAATAAACAGGAAGTGGTGGAAAAAATGGAAGCCTTGCTGGAACGCGCACTCATCAGGCCAAAACCCCGAAAGGCAACCAAACCCAGTTTTGCCTCGAAAGAGAAAAAGAAAGAATCCAAACAAAAAAGAGCCCAGATTAAAGACCTGAGGAAAAAAATAAATCGGATTGATTAATTCATCAAAAGCCATCACCTGGCAAACAAGGAAATTCATCACCGGACAGGTGAAGGCTATTGCAATAACCTTTCTCATTTTTCTGATGACCACTTCTTTCCATAAAGCCGACCCGGTCACGGATGCTAAACTAATTATCAGTTTCAGGGCTTACGTTCATGGTGTACCGCTCGAATTAAATAAAGAGTATAAAAATCCCTTTGGCGAAACTTTTGAGATCAGTCGATTTCGATTTTATGCAAGTCATATTGCACCTGTTTACTCGGACACCAATGTCAAATTCAACGGACGGTCAGTATATCATCTGATTGATTTTTCGGATTCAGTCAGTACACGTCTGGCCCTGCCGGTAACCCCTGGCCTTTGTAATGGTATCCGGTTTCTCCTGGGTGTGGATTCGCTGGATCAGATTCGCGGCGCACAAAGAGGAGCACTGGATCCGGCCAGGGGCATGTACTGGACCTGGAATAGTGGTTATCAAAGTTTTAAAATAGAAGGTTATTCATCTGCGTCGAGTCAGCCTGCCCATATCATGGCTTATCATATTGGTGGTTACCGCCATCCATTCAGTACCATATGGAAGATCAGGATCAACACTACAGATGATATTGCTTTCCGGTTGACGAAAGAAAATAAAATAATGGTTGAAGTACCCATTGAGCTCGATTATTTTTTTGACGGTCAGACGCCCCTGCATATCCGGGAGATTTCTTCCTGCATGACAGCAGGTGAACTGGCGTGGAAAATCTCAGAAAATTTCATCGGCAGTTTCAATGGTATCACCCTCTCCAAGAATCCATGAAATCGCTTAGACTTATATCTGCCGTTGGTCTTTGTTGCGTGATCTGGACAAACACACCCTACCCGTTCAAGGTTCCGAGTGGATTTCCGCCGCCGGTCTACCGGTTTCAGAATAATCCGCGAACAAAACAGGGCTTCGAATTAGGCAGGAAATTATTTTATGATGGGAAACTATCAAAAGACGGAAATTTTCCCTGTTCCTCCTGCCATCAGCAATTCGCTGCATTTGCAACATACGAACACCGGCTCAGCCATGGATTCAATAACCAATTCAGCTTTCGGAATGCGCCCGGTCTGTTCAATCTGGCCTGGGAAAAAGAAATGCATTGGGACGGTGGAATCAGCCATATAGAAATGCAGCCACTGGCTCCGCTGTTGGATTCGCATGAAATGGCAGAAGATCTGGAAGATGTGATCAGCAGATTGAAAAAAGATAAATCCTACACGGCTTTATTTAACCAGGCTTTCGGATCTCCCGGCATCAATTCCCAACGTTTATTGAGAGCACTTGCGCAGTTTACGGCCTCTCTGGTATCAGCCGATGCGAAATACGACCGGATGAAACGCGGAGAAGTCCACTTTGATGAATATGAACAAAAGGGGTATGCCATTTTTCAAAAGAAATGCGGACACTGTCATCAGGAACCCCTGTTTACTGATTTCAGTTACCGGAATACGGGCATGGAACTGGACACCACCTTACTGGACTATGGGCGTATGCGTATCACCGGTAGAAAAGAAGACAGCCTGAAATTCCGGGTACCGAGTCTGAGGAATGTTTTCCTGACTTTCCCATATGGGCATGACGGACGTTTTACAACGATCAGTGAAGTGCTGGAACATTATAATTCAGGCATCATCCCAAGTGCGACGCTCGATTCTTCACTGGCAAGGGGAATTCCGATATCGGAGAACGACCGGTTTTACCTGATCAGTTTTCTTTCAACACTTACCGACAGCAGTTTTATAAAAAATCCACTATATAGCGACCCCCAGGCGATGGGAAGAATTGCCCAACCTGTGGAAGATTCACATTGATCGTTGGCGGTTGACCGTTGACCGTTGACGGTTGACGGTTGGCGGTTGACCGTTGACCGTTGGCGGTTGACCGTTGACCGATGACGGATAATTTTTAATTCAACTTCCACACCTCCAAACTTCCACACCTCCACACTTGTCTTAAGCCTTAGGCTTTAAGCCTATTTCGCCTTATAGTACGGTATCACTTCGTCCCTAAACGTTTTCTCTGCCTTCTCCCAATTCTGCGCCACTTCCTGCCGGCGTTTATTTAATTCCTGGTTTAACTGGTTAAAATTGTTTACACTGTAGTTAATATCTTTCACCGCCTTATTGTATTGATCCACGTCCTCTTTTGTTTTATTATTTCCCTTTGCCTCAAGGCTTTTTTTTATTTTATCGAAATTCTCTTCTTTCAAATAAAAATCAGTCAGTCTGGGAATATCATTTTGTGCCATGGAACCATAAAAAAGCAGGGCCTCCCTGCAACCAGCAGCCAGTGCCGGATTGCCCTGGAACGTTCTTAAGCTGTCTGCCTTCAGGGATTCGAGTCCTTCCTTAGAAAATGCAATCAGGGAATTCCTGGCCTGTTCCGCATCATTCAGTTTATGAGCATTAAGGGCATGGAACAATTCTCCGTCTTCCCAGTTGCACTTGAAAAACAGAATATAAATCCGGTCACAATAATTATTGACCATACCTGCTGTTCCCATCTTATCGGTCAGTTCACTCTTTGTGTCCACCAGGTTCACCCCATATTTTCCTGCAAATAGTTTTTCAGCTTTTGACAGGCTTTCGGAAGCCTCCTGGAGTTTTTCGCTGGCTTTTTCTTCAAGCAGCAGATAGGCCTGCATCTGGTCGACGGACTGCTCAGCGATTTCCTCCATATTCACGATTTTGGTATAATCCTCATTAAAAATGCGATAACAGAACTGGATATAGTCTATGCTCGCCTGCCTTAATGAATTATCGCCTTTGTATTTGGGAAGGGCCATGGTTTTATACTTGGCATTGTCAATACTTTCCAAAGCCTGTGTACGCAGTTTTTCAATTTTTTTTGCCCGCCGGCTATGTGCTGATGCACTGATATAAGTCATGTATTTCTGATCCATTTCAGTTTGGGCGTTGGTCATCGCCGTCATATAGTCTCCTGCATTTTCAATGATCTGGGCATGCATTTTCGGAGAAAAACAAAATGTAAAAAGTAAAAAATAAAAACAGCGCCGCATAGAATCGTTTTGGTTATTTATTTAATTTATCTATTTCACTGACATCCGGGAAGCCAGTTCATAACCCATCAGGATCCCCGTGTCCCGGCTAAGCAGTTGCGTGAGTGCGTTATTCGTCCTGCGCAGATCTGCGTCAGCCTGCATTCTCAGTTTCTCATACTGGTTCCATTCAATTTCATAAGGGGGTTTCGCATGCGCCATTACGCGTTCCTCTTCACTCAGATTCTGGCTTATCTGTTTCCTCCCTTCCATCATCTTATTGAACATCAACACCTGATCCCGGGCTGTCTGCGCCTGAATTAGTGCGTACAGGTATTTGTTAAACGAAATAAAGAACAGGCTGGTATCCGCATAAGCCTTAGAAAAAGTCTTCAAAGGATCAGTTGCGATGGGCGGATAGGGATGATAATATTTATTGGCATCTATGCTGATATTCTGGAGGGAAAAAGGCAGGGATTTTTCTCTTTCGGATTGAATTTCACTAAAGTCCGGCAGGAATATATCCGGAATAACGCCGGTTTGCTGGGCGCTCGTACCATTTACGCGAAAAAGCCGGTCAATGGTCATTTTAATAAAATTGTCTGCAGTTTTCATTCTTTCCACATGCTTCTCATCGAAAAGGGTATCCAGTGGCAACACCACCTGAGCCGTGGCTTTACCAAAACTTGGAGAGCCTACTATCAGGGCGCGGTGGTAATCCTGCAAAGTACCTGCAAGCATTTCAGATGCTGACGCTGTGTAACCATTTATCAGCAGGATCAGCGGCCCATCGTACACGGAACCCCGGTTGACGTCCTTCATGGTATAGATCTTTCCCTCTTTGTCGCGGGTCATACCTACGGGTCCTACATCAATAAATATCCCTGCAAGCGCGATGGCTTCCAGCATGGATCCTCCTCCATTATACCTGAGATCCAGGATCAATCCTTCAATATTCTCCTTTTTAAGTTTGATGATTTCTTTCGCGACATCATCTGCACAGCCATTATTGCCTCCTTCTTCCCCATTCCAGTCCGTGTAAAAAGCAGGCAATGAAATAAAACCAATATGCCGGCTACCCCTTAATATGATACTCCGCACTTTGCTGTTGTCGTCGTCGAGCACGGATTTTTCCCTCTGGAGAGTCACTTTCCGGGTTGTGCCATCGGTTTTTTTAAGCGTAAGCGTCAGGCTCTTTCCATGATCCCCCGAAATAAAGGCATTCACTTCCTCCACCGAACCATCCGACACATCCATTTCTTCATCGTTCTCCCATTGCAGGGTCAGTATCTGGTCGCCTTCATGTATCATACCGCTTTTATAAGCCGGGCTTCCAGGCTTTAGCCTGGTGATCTCCACGGCATCTTTCTCCTCGCCCAGGCTGAATCCAAATTGCAGCGGTTTATCGCCCAGTTCGCCCTGAAACGCTTCTTTCTTACCTGGGGAAAAGTATTCGGTGTGCGGATCATAACAGGATGCTACCGATTCGCACCAGGCATTACAGACAAATCCTGTCAGTCCGCCCTTTGTCTGGCGTGTGCGTTGGATTTCCCGTTTAAAAGCATGACAGACTTTTTTAACAGCAGCGGGTTTCAAACTGTCAGGTTTCAAATTCTTTTTTGTTGAATCCTCTTCGTAAACATCCACGATCGTTTCGAGGATATTCCGTTTGACCAGTTTGTAGATTTTGGTTTTTCGGGTAGTTTCATTCATTGCAAAACTACTGTCTTCGGCAACTGTATAAGACTCGTTGAGGTTGAGGTCGAACCGGTAGAGGGCCAATTTGTCCAGCAGGGAGTCGGTCTGGTTTATTTTTTTTGAGTATAGTATGATGACCTGTTTTAAGAAATCCTCTTTTTTATTCAGAAGCTGGTCGTCCAGTTCGAATTCATAAACACGCAATAACCTGAGATCCTCTTCATTAAAATAGATTTTATCACCATCCAGTGCATGAATCATCCGGTTAAAAAGATCCCGGGAAAATACTTTGTCGACCGGCCTCGGCTGAACATGATAAATTTCCGCCATCCGTGTAATGGTAAAGGCCAGGTCGGCAGCCTGCCGGGTTGGTTGTGCACCAGTATTTAAAAACGACAGGAGGAAAAAGGCCAGTACCGGCCGGGAAACATGGTTCATACCTTAAGTAAAGAATAAAATGGCAATATATAAAATGAATCGGCGTTCTGACTGAAAGTCAGCGAGCTACGTTATTTTTGCGTCTAAATTTTCTTTTTGGCCAGTATCAAAAAATTAGCATCCCAAACGGTCTGGTACGGAGCAAGTTCCATATTCTCCCGTTTTCTTTTTTATTTGCTAACGCCTTACCTGACCTATAAGTTCAGGGGGACGGTAGATTATGGCAAAATGAGCCTGATTTATGCCCTCGTTCCTTTCCTGAATACCCTGATCCTTTTCGCCTTTGAGACGGCTTATTTCAGGTTTATGCAGCGCAAGGAATATGTGGAGGATGTTTACAATACGCTGTTTACCTCACTTCTGATTTCCACCCTGTTAATTGCGGGTGGGGTAATTTTTTTCCGGGAATCCATTGCCAGATTCATCGGGCTTTCCAATCATCCGGAATATGTTACGCTCAGTGCTATTATTATCGGATTTGACGCACTCAGCGCGCTGCCTTTTGCCAAACTCAGGCATGATAACAGACCCAGAAAATATGCTTTCATCCAAATTGCAAGAATTCTATTGCAAATCGTCCTGGTTTATTTTTTTCTTACCATTTGCCCGGACATCATCAAGAAAAATGCAAACAGCATTTTACGTCTTATTTATAGTCCCAGTAATAGTGTGGCTTATGTGCTAATAGCTAATGCGGCATCTTCCATTTTTGCATTTGTCGCCCTGTCCAAAGAATGGTCAGGTATAAAACTTCGTATTAATAAAAAACTTTGGACAGAAGTGATCATTTATGCCCTTCCGCTCACCATTGCCGGTTTCGCAGGCATGATCAATGAAACCTTCGACCGGGTAATGCTCCAGCGCTGGTCCCCGCTAAAAGGTGATGCGGCTACTTTTGAAGTGGGCATATATAGTGCCTGTTACAAACTATCCATCCTGATTACTCTTTTCGTCCAGGCCTTCCGGATGGGTGCCGAACCATTTTTCTTTAAACAGTCTGGAGAGGAAAATGCCGCCCGGGTCTATGCAAGGGTCATGAAATTTTTTGTGCTGACGATTTGTTTTATGTTTCTGCTAGTTGCTCTTTATCTCAACGTCTGGAAAACACTGTTTATAAGAGACGAAAAAATGTGGGAAGGTTTGCGGGTGGTACCCATATTGTTATTTGCCAATATGTTCCTGGGTATTTACTACAACCTGTCTATATGGTATCGTTTATCTCATAAAACTACTGCCGGCGCTTACATCACCCTGATCGGAGCGGGAATCACTCTTGCAGTGAATTTTCTGTTCATTCCTTATTTCAGTTATATGGCCTGCGCCTGGGCAACTTTTCTTTGTTATGGTTCCATGATGGTTATTTCCTATCTCTGGGGTCAGAAATCTTATCCGGTTCCCTATGCGTGGAAAAAACTGGTGTCATACATGGTGATCGTAGCGGTTTTTTATTTTATTCATCATGGCATTACCCGTATCTGGCATAATAATGTCCTGAATTTTACAATCGCAACTTTTTTGGTGCTTTTGTTCGGATTGTTTATTTACCGGGTTGAAAGAAAGGAAATGGACAATCTGCTGAAATCATTCAGAAAAATTTAAGTAAACCGGCACCCCATGATCACTGTAAATGATGTTAGGGACCGAATCAGTATTTTTAAGTCCGACTTTTAAACTTTTCAGCTAAACATGGAATCAAATCAGATTATAGCAGTTATCGGTCTGGGTTATGTGGGTCTGCCCCTGGCGGTGGAGTTCGCAAAAAAATATCCGGTGATCGGATTTGACATTAACAAGAAACGGATCGAAGAATTACGGAACGGCTGCGATCACACCCTTGAAATTGAAGTTGAAGATTTGAAAAAGGTATTATGCAAACAACCGGGTAATCCGGGTTTATACTGCACGGATAACATCTCCGATATCCGTTCCTGCAATTATTATATTGTTACAGTTCCGACACCTACTGACAGATTTAACCATCCTGACCTCGGCCCTCTTTACAGGGCCAGTGATACGGTTGGGAAGGTTCTAAAGAAAGGGGATGTGGTGATTTATGAATCCACCGTTTACCCCGGTGTAACCGAAGATGAATGCGCACCTGTTTTGGAACGGGTCAGTGGCCTGGTATTTAATAAAGATTTTTTCTGTGGATATTCTCCTGAAAGAATTAATCCGGGTGATAAATTACATACCGTTTCCAAAATATTAAAAATTACTTCCGGCTCTACTCCGGAAGTGGCTAGAAGAGTTGACGCCCTGTATCGGTCCATCATCGAAGCGGGTACCCATCTCGCACCTTCCATAAAAGTAGCAGAAGCAGCAAAAGTGATCGAGAATTCGCAAAGGGATATAAATATTGCCTTCGTCAATGAACTGGCAAAAATTTTTAACCTGCTTGGGATAGACACCAATGCAGTATTGGAAGCCGCAGGCACCAAATGGAATTTTCTGAAATTCAAGCCCGGCCTGGTTGGCGGACACTGCATTGGTGTGGACCCTTATTACCTGGCCCAGAAGGCCCAGGAAGCCGGTTACCATCCGGAGATCATACTTGCCGGAAGAAGACTGAATAATGGTATGGGTGCATATGTAGCTAGTGAAACCATCAAGTTGATGGTCAAAAAGGAAATTCCCATAAAAAATGCAAATGTGCTGGTCCTGGGATTTACATTCAAGGAAAACTGTCCCGATGTCCGCAATACAAGAGTGATCGACATTGTAAACGAATTAAAAAGTTATGAGGCCAGGGTTAGTATCTGCGACCCATGGGCTGAACCCGAACACGTGAAAGAGGAATATGGGATCGTCACTTTCAGGGACTTCACCCACCATCCGGAAAAATATGATGCTGTTATTTTGGCCGTTGCCCATTCAGCTTTCGATAAATTAAATATCCGGAATCTTGTGAATAGCCGTTGCGTCGTGTATGATGTAAAAGGCGTTTTGGCATCTGATACCATTGACGGCCGCTTATAATATGTACAACACACCATATCATACTGCCGATCTGACCCGAAATTCCTTTTTGATTACAGGAGGTGCCGGTTTCATTGGTTCAAACCTTGTCACCTATTTGTTGAAATTCGGCGCCGGTAAAGTCCGGGTACTTGATAACCTGAGTACCGGTCACATGCGGAATATCGAAGGTCATTTATCGCATCCATCATTTGAATTTGTGCAAGGCGATATACGCAACTATGAAACATGCCAGGCTGCCACGACAGACATGGATTTTGTTTTGCACCAGGCTGCGCTCGGTTCAGTACCCAGGTCAATTGTTGATCCGCTCACGACGAACGATGTGAATATCTCGGGGTTTTTAAATATGCTCCTGTCGGTAAAAAAATCAGGTGTAAAAAGAATGGTATACGCAGCTTCATCTTCAACCTACGGTGACAGTACCGCACTTCCGAAAGTCGAAGATAAAATAGGCAATCCACTTTCACCATATGCCGTAACCAAATATGTAAATGAATTATATGCGGATGTTTTTGCACGTACCTTTCAAATGGAACTGACGGGTTTGAGGTATTTTAATGTTTTCGGTCCGGGACAGGACCCTCATGGTGCTTATGCTGCCGTCATTCCGAAATTTGTAAACCAGTTACTGAAACATCAATCCCCGGTTATCAATGGAGATGGAAGTTATTCAAGGGATTTTACATTTGTTGAAAACGTAGTTCAGGCCAATATGCTGGCTTTGTTTGTGCAGGATCCTGCGGTCGTAAACACAGTATATAATGTGGCATTTGGCGAACAGACTTCTCTTAACGGGCTGGTTCAAATGCTAAAAAAAATCCTTTCAGAATCAGATCCGTCCATCTCGGAAATCCCTGTTATATATGGTCCCAGACGGGAAGGAGACATCCCGCATTCATTGGCTTCTATAGAAAAAGCCAGGAAAAATCTCGGATATACCCCCCGATATGATTTCACGGAAGGACTTCGTATGTCAGTTCAATGGTATAAAAAACACAACAGCACATTATATAAATAATGTGTTATCATGCAAGGAAGGGATTATTTTCTCTTTCATATCCGATCGTTGTCGGTTCTCCATGACCGGGATATACAATGGTGTCGTCCGGAAGCACCATGAGTTTATTGCGAATGCTCCCCAACAACAATTTTGCATCACCGCCTGGCAGATCCGATCTTCCGATGCCCAATCTGAACAGCAGGTCGCCGCCAATCACAAATCCCTGTTTCCGGTTATAAAATACGATATGGCCTGGCGAATGACCGGGCGTAAAAAACACTTCCAGTAAATCCGCCCCCAGATTTATATGATCCCCTTCTTTCAGGAAAATAATATCACCCGTGTAATTTTCAAATGGCATGCTCCATCTGATGCCGGATTCCGGTGCAAAACGGAAGGTCCGTAATTCTTTTTCTCCCATTTGCAACTCCAGAAGATACTGTTCCGCGACCCATTTATTTCCAAATACGTGATCCAGATGACAATGGGTATTTAACAAAAAATTGGGATGCAGATGCGATTCTTTGAGCCAGAATGCCAGGCTCTGTTTTTCTTCTGCAAAATAACAACCCGGATCAATGATCGCACAGGCATCTTTTCCATTATAAACCACGTATGTATTTTCTTGGATGGGGTTGAATATGAATCGTTTTACCGTCAGCATTCTGCCTTTTTCCTTTTAAATTCTATTTCACCGGTTTTAGGGATTGTCTTAACTTGAACCGGGTATTCTCTATAATTCCAAATAAGGTATGCAAGTTCCGCATAAGTCGAAGTTGAAAGAGCTTTTTTTAATAACGTCCGCCCTGTTTTTTTTTGTTTTTCTGGCTTCCGGCCAGGTAAATACGGTCCAATTCGGTAAGAATCGTCTCCAGTTCAAGAATATGAAGTGGAAGTATTACCAGACCCCCAATTTCAATACTTATTTTAATCAGAATGGCGATCCGTTAGCCAAATTCACCTGTCAGATTGCAGAAAAAGAACTTCCAGGAATTGAACAGCAGGTCGAATATGGTATGCAAAGAAGGGCCAATATCGTACTATACAACAGCTTTAATGAAATGGAGCAATCCAATATCGGTCTGGAAAGTGACTGGCAGACGGTAGGGGGAACCACGAAACTCGTCAATAATAAAATGATCATTTATTATACTGACGACCATGATAAACTCCGCATTCAGATTCGTCAGGGTATTGCCCGGGTACTGGTTGAAAATCTTCTTTTTGGAGATGACCTGGGTGAGATGGCTGCAAATCAGACCCTGCTGGATCTGCCGCAGTGGCTGACCGACGGGTATGTCAATTATATAGCCCAAAGCTGGAATACTGAATTGGATGACCAGCTGAAATCAGCCATGTTATCCGGCCGGTATACCAATTTTTATAACCTGGCATTTGAAAAACCAGATCTGGCCGGCCACGCGTTTTGGTACTATTTTGCCAACCGTTATAAAAAAGAAAATGTTACGTATTTTCTGTATCTCGCCCGGGTATACCGTAATACAAACACAGCTGCACTACGGATCTGCAAAAAGAAATTTAAGGATGTACTGCAGGATTTCATGCAGGAAGAAAGTGACCTGTATGAAAAGGATATCCGCGGCCGGAGAAATTTCCCGAAAGGCAGTATTTCTGTTGTGGAGGAAGTGAGTGATAATTCTGACTTCTTTCATTTTTCACCAAACCCGACTCCGCGAAGCCAGACTTATGCCGTAGTTGAGTTCGTTCGCGGACAGTATTGCGTGGTCCTGCATGAAAATTTCGTTAACCGGAAAGTTCTGCTGAAGAACGGCGTCAGAAGTAATGATAAGAATCTCCAACCCCATTATCCCCTCATTGCCTGGGATCCCAAAGGAACGAGGATCGCCGTTATGTATTATAAGGAAGGTAAAATCCATTTGTTTGTATACGATGTTTTAAAAAAATATAAACCGGTAGTCACCACACTGGACATATTCGACCAGGTACAGGACATGAAGTTTATGCTGGACAACAACACACTTATCCTGAGTGCAGTTAAAAAAGGTCAGTCAGATATATTTAAATTCAATCTCCTGAATTCAGAAGTCGAACAGATTACTAATGATGTCTATGACGATCTGGAAGCTTCTTTTATAACATTCCCCAATAAAACAGGCATTATCTATTCATCCAACAGACCTTCGGGTAATGCTCCTACGAACGACACGGTACTTCCTTCCAATAACCGTTATAATGTTTTCCTGGTTGATAACTGGAATAAAAGTGAATTCAAACAGATCTCACAGCTTACCCACCTCAAATACGGAAATGCCCGGTATCCTACGCAGTATAATAATTTTCATTTCACTTTCATTT
This sequence comes from Puia sp., assembly GCA_041481385.1. Classification (GTDB taxonomy): domain Bacteria; phylum Bacteroidota; class Bacteroidia; order Chitinophagales; family Chitinophagaceae; genus Puia. The sequence goes on along the minus strand of JBGPBW010000046.1, from coordinate 7,098 downwards.
CGGATGAAAACGGGATCAATAACCGCTATGCGGGTTTCTTTACCACACAAAGAGCGGGGATCGACACCGTTTACCGGATAGGAGATGAAATTCTGCACAACCCGGATCCAAGGGAACTGGATTCTGCCCTGCGGGCCAATAAAGAAACCGAGCCGGATTCGATTTATACTTTTTCTATTACAAAAGATTCGGCTTATGTATTTGCACTGACCAATTACCAAAGCAGCCTGACGGAAACTAAGATTGCCGGCGAAACCGGTCAGGTAAGTGAAGTGCGACAGGAAGGAGACCTTAAGTTCCTGTATAAACTTAAAGTGGACGAATCCGCTTTGAAAAAACGAAATATAAATCCCCGTCCGACTGAATTCAGGAAGCAGAATATCGCAGCCAGTCAGATCGCGGGTGGAAAAGCGTTACAATACCAAACGAAAAAAGCGGATACCGTAAAGGTTCAGACCGACATATTTGAGAGTGAATTTGATAAAGAAAAACTGGATACCGTATTTAATCAGAAACTAATCCTGCAGCAGCCTGCTCCTGAACCTTCAGATGAAGTGTTGAAAAATGCGAAACTGTTTGATTATACCCTGAAATTCTCGGCCCAAAGTTTTACAGCGGGATTCAATAACGATGTTCTGGCTACAATGTATCAGCCTTTTACCGGTTCACTACCGATCATGCTGGGGGGCAACGAACCTTTCAATGCTATGTTCAAAGCGGCTGTCTTTGATCTCTTTGAAGACATTCGGTTTACCGGTGCCCTTCGGTTGCCACTTTTTGGAGGAAGTTCATCCAGTGCTGTTTCTGTCGGTACCGGTGGCACGGATCTCTCTTATTTTATTCCAGCCGGAGGATCCTTTTTCGATGGTGGCGGTCAATGGTATGCCCGTGTCGATTACCTGAAAAAAAGGACAGACATTTCCCTGATCTATTACCGTCAGACAGATGTAGGCACTTATCCCCTTGTTGATACCGGAACAAGCAGCTATTCTTATGTAGATTCCAAGTTATATACCAATCTATTCCAGGCTGTTATTGCCTATCCTTTTAATAAAGTGAAAAGTATCCGGTACAGTGTGGGTGTGCGTACAGATAAAGTAGGTCTGCGTCCAAGCGGTTACAGCGCCTACGATCCCAGTTATCCGTTCGACACGCTCGCGCTTAAATCTTCCTGGATAAATAAACAGGTTTTCTTATTGAACCATATCGAATATGTGTTTGACAATACGATTGTGAAGACGATCAATATTATGAACGGCTTGCGTTATAAATTTTATGTAGATTTCAATTATCAGCTCAACACACCCACCACGGCAGAAGGTAAAAAGATGTTCAATTTTGGATTTGATGCACGGAACTATTATCCGATTTACCGCAACTTTATCTGGGCCCTGCGTGTTGCCGGTGATTTTTCCTGGGGAAATCAAAAAATCATTTATTATCTAGGCGGCCAAGATGGCTGGATGTTCCCCAAAGCCAACCAGACTCCACAACCTGACTTCACACAGAATTATTCCTATCAGACCCTAGCCGTAAACCTTCGCGGATATAACCAGAATGTGGCGAACGGAAATAATGCTATTGTTATCAACAGTGAACTCAGGCTGCCTGTTTTCACCACGTTGATGAATAAACCCATCAACAATGCTTTTATCCGGAACTTCCAGATCATCCAGTTTTTTGATTTCGGTACAGCATGGGCGGGACCGCCGAAAAATATCGAACGACCACAAAACACCTTTTCCAACGGTGGTTACAATGGCGTTCCCGTAGAAGTCACCTTAAAAACGGGCGGTATCGGACCCTTCGCAGGAGGTTATGGTTTTGGAGCCAGAAGTACCTTGCTGGGTTATTTTCTTCGTCTCGATGCCGGCTGGCAGATGAATGAATTTTTTGGTAGCCAAATAACCTGGCAGTTTGCCATGGGAGTAGATTTTTGAGCCTTCAGCTAAAAAATCGGTTGACGGTTGGCGGTTGACGGTCGACAGTTGCCGGATGATATTTAATTCTGAAACCCATTGCCATATTCCATTCTTCATTTCCACATTTGTATATTTCCATACTTACACACTAAAATTTAGGGCCGCGTGCGGCCTTAAATTTTGTATCCTTCTTTCTGCAGAAAAGCGCGAACCTTAGTGGTCTGATCGCCCTGTATCAGAATTTGTCCATCCTTTACAGACCCTCCGGTTCCGCAATATTGCTTTAATTTTTTGCCCAGTGATTCGAGATCCTGCGTTTTACCGACAAATCCAGTAATTGCTGTAACCGTTTTCCCTCCCCGGTGCCGGGTATCCAGAACGATGCGCAGACGTTGTTTTGCAGGCGGCAAAGTTTCTGATGCAGTGCCGGAATTTTGGAAAACAAAATCAGGATCGGTACTGAAAACAAAACCGTTTTTGTCTGGTATATTCTTTTTCAATGATTAATGATCAATTATTAATGATTAACGGAATAATTTAGAATGCACCCTCATACTCCCATACTCCCATACTTTCTTTAAAAGCTTGCTTTTAATGAAAGGTCCAGGCTTTTAGCCTGATGAATCAGCGCACCGATACTGATATAGTCTACTCCCGTAGCGGCATAATCGGTGATATTATTCAGATTAATACCTCCGCTGGCTTCAGTTTCTATTTTCCTTCCAATCAACTGCAGTGCTTCTGAAAGCGACTGAGGACTAAAATTATCAAGCATGATCCGATCGGCCTTCCCCGACGCCAATACTTCGCGAACCTCATCGAGTGTACGTGCCTCGACTTCAATGCGCAGCTCCGGTTTATACTTTTGCACATAGAGGTGCGCCTTGTCCAGGGCCTTGCTGATACTCCCGCAGAAGTCAATATGGTTGTCCTTCAGCATGATCATGTCGTAAAGGCCATAACGATGATTCATACCGCCACCGATGCGTACAGCTTCTTTTTCAAGTAATCTGAACCCCGGTGTCGTTTTACGTGTGTCCAGTATTTTAGAAGAATATCCCCGGATCGCCTGTACATATTCGTGGGTAAGTGTTGCAATGCCGCTCATACGCTGCATACAATTCAATACAAGACGTTCGCAGGTCAGTATGGTATGCGCAGTCGCTTCTACGCTGAAAGCCAGGTCACCCGGTTGCATTACTTCACCGTCTTTTTTATTAACCTGAAAAAGGGCTGCAGGCTCCCGGTATTGAAATATTTTTTCTGCAATTTCCACACCCGCCAGGATGCCTCCCTGTTTGATTTTTAAAACCGCTTTCCCACGGGTATCAGCGGGAACAGCTGCCAGAGTGGAATGATCTCCTTCGCCGAGGTCTTCGGCAAGCGCTGCCTGCACCAATACCAGCAATTGTTCATTGAAATGGGAAACGGGCCTGCTCATCGAAGAGCAAAACTAAGACTTGAAAATTTGAAAATTTGAAAATTTGGAAATTTGAAGATTTGAAGATTTGAAGATTTGAAAATTTGAAAATTTATTGAATAATTGCAAAAATCTAATTCATCGAAAATGTGCCGTCATTTTCAAATCTTCAAATTTCCAAATTTTCAAATTAGTCTACCGCTTGAAACCGTATTTCCTGAAGATAATGCTTGTCTCCTTTCTGTTTGAAGAACATGGTTGTCCGGAAATTACCGGAGCGGGTTACCAAAAGACCTGTACAGAAAAAAGTACCCCCGCTTTCACCTTGCTGGGTGATCTTGAAATTCTGCACCGTATTATTACTGAAGAAATCGCCGATGACCATTTCGGCCTGTGTTCTGCTGTATGTGTCGGATTTGTCCGGGAGACTGATGTCTACACGGGAATCAAAGAAAGGTGATAACCGGGTAACATTCCCCGTCCGGATCGCTGTAACAACAGCATCCATATTATCGAAACTCCGGTAAGAAATTAGGACGAGGGCCATAAAGGCCAGAACCCATCCTGCAAATCTTTTCATAAGAATAGTTTTCAACCTGAAAGAGCCAAAAATATGCCAAACTAAAAGGGGCACGTTAAATTGGCCGGAAACAGTCCGTAAATGTTAACTTTGAGCTCATTATCTCAATTCTTTCTATAACAAATGGCTAAAAAATCGGCGATTCTGATCATAATGGACGGGTGGGGACTGGGCAAAGTGGAGGTAGCGGATGCCATCCGGCACGCAAAAACCCCTTTTGTAAGTTCACTGTATACCAAATATCCCAACAGCACCCTCGTTACCTGCGGAGAAGCGGTAGGTCTTCCTGATGGTCAGATGGGCAATTCAGAGGTGGGCCACTTAAACATAGGAGCCGGCCGGATTGTGTATCAGGAACTGCAGCGCATCAATGTGGCCATACGCGACGGATCCTTCGCCAAAAATCCGGTATTATTGGAAGCTCTGCGAAAAGCCAGGCAGGAGAATAAAAATCTGCACCTGCTCGGCCTGGTTAGCGATGGTGGGGTGCATTCCCATATCAATCACTTAAAAACAATTATAGATTGCTGTAAATCGGAATCCCTATCCAAGGTGTTTGTGCATGCGTTTACTGATGGCCGTGATACAGATCCGAAAAGCGGATTGGGCTTTATCAGGAGTCTGCAGGAACATCTCGATAAAACAGGTACCGGTAAAATTGCCACCGTGTCGGGAAGGTATTATGCAATGGACCGGGACAAACGATGGGAACGGGTGAAACTTGCCTATGATGCCCTGGTGAACGGAAAAGGCGGCAGCGGCAACAGTGCGTTTCAGATCGTCGAAAAAAGTTATGCGGAGGGTATCACCGATGAATTCATAAAACCCAGTGTGGTATTGGATTCCAGCGGAAAAGCACTGGCTAAGATTGCGGATGGCGATATTGTAATCTGTTTTAATTTCAGAACAGATCGTTGCAGGGAAATAACTGAAGTATTAACACAGTCAGATTTTCCTGAACAGGGAATGAAAAAACTGCAGCTGGATTATACGACGATGACGGAATATGATCATCAGTTTAAACATGTACACGTCATGTTTGAAAATGACGATTTAAAAATGACACTCGGCGAAGTGATTGCAAAAAATTTACTAACGCAGATCCGCATCGCCGAAACGGAGAAGTATCCGCATGTAACTTTCTTTTTCAGCGGAGGAAGAGAAAGTGAATTTGAAGGTGAAAAACGCATCATGGTTCCTTCTCCCAAAGTTGCCACCTACGATCTGCAGCCTGAAATGAGTGCGAATGGAATTACCGATGCGATCATTCCGGAGATCAATCACAAAACCGCGAATTTTATCTGTCTGAATTTTGCAAATGCTGACATGGTAGGACATACCGGGGTTTTTCCGGCAGTCGTAAAAGCAGTTGAAACCGTCGACCATTGTGTAGAGCGGGTGGTGACCGCTGCCCTCGCAAATGATTATATTGTTTTCATAACCGCAGACCATGGTAATGCCGATTTTATGATCAACGCCGATGGTTCCCCCAATACAGCCCATTCCATGAACCTGGTTCCCTATTTCATACTTGATAATCAATGGCATGGAACAGTCCACCCAGGCAAACTGGCAGATATTGCCCCAACCCTGCTCAGGCTGATGGGATACGAAGCCCCACCTGAAATGACCGGGTCCGTTTTATTTGATGCATAGTCCTGGGCTTAAAGGGTGAAGCTTGAGGCATGAAGCTGGAAGCGTTTTGCATCAGGCTTCCTGCTTCCCACTTCCTGCATCAGGCCAAACAATCCCATGCTTAAAAATTTCTGCATGCAGCTTTAGCTTCTCAAAATTGTCTAAATTACAGGGCAACGAGGTTTAATATGACCGAAGAAGCCATTTTACAAGGCTGTTTGAAAAATCATGCTGCTGCCCAGAAAGAGCTGTACAACCGTTACAGTCCAAAGATGCTGGCAGTATGTTACAGATTTGCGCACAACCGGGAAGATGCCGAGGATATGCTTCAGGAAGGTTTTATTAAAGTATTTCTCCAGATACATACTTTTCAAAACAAAGGGGCATTCGAAGGCTGGATCCGCCGGATCATTGTGCACACCTGTATCAATCACCTGAAAAAGAATAAACGGTTCAATGAGAGCGTGGATATTATTCAGGCAAGTGCCATTCAGGTCAGAGAGGAAAACATCCCTTCCATTGTTCAGGCGAAACAAATCGTGGATTGTATCCGGCTGCTGCCTATTGGATACAGGACCGTGCTGAATCTCTATGCAATTGAAGGGTATGCACACAAGGAGATTGCGGGTATGCTTGATATCGAGGAAAGTACGAGCAGATCACAGTATACCCGGGCAAGACAAATGCTGGAAGAGATTTTGATCAAGAGAAACCTGATACCGGCAGCAAGAGAAAAAACAGACCGCTTAACCGCCATTCATTGAAATGCAGCGCCCGGCCAAAACATCTGAAAAATGAAAGAGCGAATCCTATATGATGGTGAGCTTGAGAAGCAACTGAAGGAGAAAGCAGATCAATTCAAAATGTATCCTTCAGATAAAGTATGGAACGAAGTATACGGCTCTTTGCACACCCGTCGGAGGAGATTCGTTGCGGGCATGTCTGTACTGATTGGAAGCATCCTGATTCTTGCAGGTTCGCAGCTCCTTTTCCCTTCCCGGCCTATATTGGGCAAAGTACCCGCTACAGGAGTGAATACATCGAAACCAGCTGTGGCAATGGACCTGCCTTTTACAGCAGGTGACCTGGTCAAAATACCTTCAGCCAGTTCAACCGATGCAAGAACAACTGAATACAACAGAGCAGTAAACAGCCCATATATCCTCTCACCGGCGACAGCAGCGAATTTGAATGATCCCGGTCACTTCACAGAAAACCTGCAGGAAAAAAATATAACCACAACACACCTGAGGTCCGGTCAACCGGATAATCTGAATATTGCCATCCTGTTGGGAGCTTCTCCGGCCGATGCAGCTGAAGTTCATGAAACACCGGGCTCCATACAAAATATTGCTGAAATCAATTCAGTATCTGGGGAACTTGCTCCGGAAAAATCAGCTACACAACTAACACATTTGCGTAATGACCGGTTCAGCTGGGAAATTTATTTTACACCCACGCTGAATACTCATTATCTGACAGGCATGAATTATCAAACCATGGCTCAGGCCATTCAGTCTTCACCCATTATGCTGGTTAAT
>JBGPBW010000045.1:0-24577 GCA_041481385.1 Puia sp. | reverse complement strand
TGATAATTTGCTGATAATTAAGGTTTAAGAGTTAAAAGTAACACAATGAAACGCACATTCCAGCCACACACCCGCCGCCGCAAAACGGTTCATGGATTCCGCAAACGTATGCAGACTGCCAACGGTCGAAAGGTATTGGCCAGCCGCCGCGCAAAGGGGCGCACCAAATTAACGGTTTCAGACGAGTCTGGTGGGAAGTAAGGCCTGAAGCTCGAAGCTTGAGGCTTGAAGCAGACGATCTACCTAAAGAGAACAAAATTATATTGATAATCCAGCCCCGGTCATCCGGGGCTCTTTATTTTTGAACAGGCGAATGAAAGGCAGCAGACCATATTCATTGGGGAAAGATGACCGGCTAAAAAGCCGCAAGCAGATAGAATCGCTTTTCAAATCCGGGGAAAAAATTAGCCTCTATCCTTTCAGACTCCTGTACAATATTGAAACAGTTCAGGGAAAAATCAAAGCGGGCTTTACCGTTAGTTCGAAAAATTTTCCAAGGGCCGTTGACAGAAACCGCATCAAGCGCCTGAGCAGAGAAGCATATCGCGTTCAGAACACAGCGTTAAAAGCCAGATTTACCCTTAACCGACAGGTGATTTATTTGTTTTTCATTTATACCGGCCGGGAGATATTGTCTTATGAGGAAATTTCATTGTCTGTACAACAGATTCTGGACAAACTGGTTCGGATAACCCATGAAGAAAATTCTGCAAATACTTAGTTATCCTTTTATCTGGCTGATCCGGATATACCAGTTGATTATTTCTCCCTGGCTGGGTCCTCAATGCCGGTTTACCCCCAGCTGTTCTGTGTACGCTATAGACGCTTTGAGGAAATATGGTTTATTAAAGGGGGGCTGGATGGCCATTCGCCGCATATCCAGTTGCCATCCCTGGGGGCGTCATGGGCATGACCCGGTGAAATAATCAATGTGTATTATTTTTTTGTCGGATGAATTGTGTAAACAGAATCGTCGTCATCCACTTGCTTTTCATCCCCTTTGTCATATTTGTACTTACTCATCTCCGTTAGTTTGCTGATGATATTGTATACTTCAGAGACATTATAAAATTTGTAAACTTCAGAAACAGAAGAGGCATCAAACGCGGATGGGACCGGCGTAAACGGTCCGAAAATTTTAATGTCGGTCTGTGGGGTGATTTTTTCTATTTTTCCCGGAGTAATAAAATAGTTTTTTGAAGCAGCAGATACGTTAGCGCCCTTCACCAGTTTATTGAGGCTGTCCAGCTGAAATTTTAATTGGTCCTGCGTAATACGTGTTTGCTTTGTGGTACCTGTATGTTGTAAACTTCCTACGATTGTGTCAACGCCCAGGTTGGCGAGCCAATAGCCGTCTTCTGAGGCTTCAAGAGTGAATTTTCCTGCCGGGCCGGTAATATTCAATACGACCGGCCCCGAACTGCTAAAATCCAGTTCCTTTTCCACTTGTGTGGTGCCCTCCTCTACAGTGATATTTTTCTGGGTTTCGTCCACTGCGATTTTGCTGTTTGCATAAATCAGAATTTTTTTCTGATGGGAGGAGCATGCCGCTAGAAACAGGATGGCTGCTAACAGAAGGCGGGAAGACATTTTCATATACATGTTTTACATGAGAAGATCCCGTCGCCTTTCCTGCGCCGGCTGATAACCCGGCACAAACCAAAACGAAACGGGATCTGAAGTTAAATCAAATCGACCGCCTGGGTTACAGGGAAGCCTCGTATCTGTTATTCACTTCCTGCCAATTGACAACCTGCCAGAAAGCGGCGAGGTATTCGGCGCGACGGTTCTGGTATTTCAGATAGTATGCATGTTCCCATACATCCACACCCAGAATCGGGGTGCCTTTTACTTCCGCAACATCCATCAATGGGTTGTCCTGGTTGGGAGTGGAGGAAATTAACAATTTTCCATCCTGTTCCACCAGCCATGCCCAACCGCTTCCAAAGCGGCCCATGCCGGCAGCTGTAAATTTTTCCTTAAAGGCATCAAATGAACCGAAGTCAGCATCAAGGGATGCCGCCAGCTTCCCGGTTGGCTTTCCGCCTGCATTCGGCGTCAGGATTTGCCAGAAAAAACTGTGGTTCCAATGCCCACCTCCGTTGTTCCGGATGGCCACGGGCAAAGTTCCTGCAATGCTGACCAGTTCTTCCAGTGATTTATTTTCGTTAGGCGTACCGGCAACCGCTTTGTTCAGGTTGTCGACATATGCCTGGTGGTGCTTATCATGATGAATCTGCATCGTCATTGCGTCGATATGTGGTTCAAGTGCAGCCGGCGCATAAGGAAGTGCAGGTAAGGTGAATGCCATAAGATGTATTTTTTAATGAATGGAATAGGATTCTACTGCAGGAGAACAAAAATACTACGCAAAGGTTGTTATTCAATAGGAAAATTTGAGAATTTGGTCCCGCCGAAATCGGGATGAGAATTTAGAAATTGTGTGGAAATTAATGCGCAGTTTTTTTTCTTCACCGTCTTGCCTTAAAGAATTCTTTCATCAATGAAGCGCATTCGTCTGCAAGAACACCATCTATTACAACTGTTTTCGGATGAAAGGGCCGTGGAGCGATTCCGATTTGCTCCAGTGAAGGGCATGGCTCAATATATTTTTTGTATCCGTTTTTTATGTCGGCAGCCCCATAAACCACTTTCTGGATTTTACTCCAATACAGGGCGCCGGTGCACATCAGGCACGGTTCAATCGTTATATAAATAGTTGCGTCAGGCAAATATTTTGATCCGAGATAGCTAAAAGCAGAAGTCAGGGCGATGATTTCAGCATGGGCCGTCGGGTCATTTAAACGCTCAACCTGGTTATGCCCACGAGCAATAATTTTTTCCTTCATGGTTATAATGGCACCAACGGGAACTTCTCCCTCGTCATAAGCCTTTTTTGCTTCCTTTAGTGCCTGCAACATGAAATATTCGTCAGTCATTATTTTCCATTTGAAAGCCGCAGATAGTCAATGGTCATTGATTAGTTATTAATTCAAAGGACTGTATATTGATAACAAATAAATAATAAATAATAATTAATAATTATCCTACTGTCCATACGTACTGATGAGTTTGAGTAACACACCATTTGTCCAGCCGAAGCCGTCCTGCCCGCCATATTCTCCGCCTCCCGCTTCCTTATTCAGGTCAGTGACATTGTATTTCTCCATTAATTTACCAGTATGTTTATATACACGGATATTTAATTGAATCCATCTTTTTGCTGCCAGGGCAGCCAGATTTTTTTGCCCGCATCGATCCAGTCCCCAGATCATCATCCATTCCAGCGGTGCCCATCCATTAGGGGCATCCCATTGTTCGCCAGTAATATAGGTTGTAGTCACAAACCCCCCGTCCCTGAGCAGCCTGTTTTGCAAAACACCCGCAACTTTTTGGCCAAGTAGACTCATATAGTCTGGTTTTTCGTTGATAAAGCAAAAAGGATAAAGACCGCCCGGGGTGATTTTATCCAGTTGAATTTGTTTTTTAAACTGGTAATCTGTGAAGAACGTCATTTTTTTATTCCAGAAATACTTATCGATCAGCATGCTTCTGTTAATGGCTTTTTCACGGAACATCTTTGCGCCGGCTTCATCTCCGTTAATCTGTTTTGCTTTTGCTATCGTCCATTCCAGATGATACATCAGGCTGTTAAGGTCTACCGGCAATATATCTGTTGTCTCGATGGTCACGATGTTTTTGTCATCTGAAAACCACCGGCTGCTGAAATCGATTCCGCTTTCGGCTCCCGCCCGTAGGTGTTTGTACATATCAATTTTATTTCTGCCGGATTTCTCCGCAGTCAGGTAGTCCTCACGCCAGCTTTCCTGCCTTGGCACCATACTGTCGTCCCAATACCGGTTCAGCAGGTCTCCGTTTTTCAACCTGACGACCCGGCGGTAAGCATCTCCGGCATTAAGTTTATCTGCTCCATCCATCCAGAAAGTATATTCCATTTCCATCGCCGGAAGAAAACGCTGGTAGATGCTGTCGCCCTGGATTCCGGCCAGGAGCTCCACCATACAGGAAAAGAAGGGAGGCTGGGATCTGCCCAGGTAATAGGTTCTGTTGCCATTGGGAATATGACCGTAGGTTTCAATCAGGTAGGCAAAATTGCTCACCATATCACGGATCATTTTGGTTTCTCCGCTTTCTTTCAATCCCAGCATCGTAAAATACGAATCCCAGTAATAAACTTCCCTGAATCGGCCACCGGGTACAATATAAGGATTCGGTAAAGGCAGAAGAGAACTTCCCTCAACTTCCTTGTCGGGGTTTCTTTTAAGTACCACCCACAATTTTTTGATATGGGTCACTACATCTTCACCCGTATCGGATTTATAGTTGGCGGCAACGGGTTGCGGGATATCGAAATTATCTTCCACAAATTTCTTCAGATTGAAATGTGGCCCTTTTTGGATTCCATAATCATACATGATATCTGTGGGTTTTCTTTTGGGAATACAGTCAACAAAAGTTTTTCCGTCGGGAAAAACCTTTTGCATCTGGACTTCAACAAATAGATCCCCGTAAATTTTATCGGGTGTGGCGGGTTGAAGAAACTGGGCTTGTAAAAGAGCTGTCAAAAACAGGAATGGCAGGAAATAGAGGGACTTCATCGGGGGCCTGGTTTTATTTTAAAGGTACATCTTCCTGACGCTATGACCCAAGGACAGGAACAATTTAGCAAGTGTGGAAGTGTGGAAGTGTGAAAGTGTGGAAGTGTAGGATTGAAATTTGCGCATGATTATGTGAAATGAATTCCTGCCTTTTATATTTTGAAAATAAAATTATTTCTGTCAACCGCCAACCGCCAACCGTCAACCGTCAACCCGTATGCGCAAACAAAATCCCCGCGAAGAATCGCAGGGATTTACATTGCTAAAACTATTGATTAAAAAATTTTACTATTATCTGTCATCTGTCATCCGCCAACCGCTAACCGCTAACCGCCAACCGTCAACCGTCTACCATCAACCACTTTTTCTTCATAATCGGAATTTTTATTCGCATAGGATCCAGAAAGAACCATAGGGCAAGCAGGGTGCCGTAGCTGCCCCCGCGTTCGACCCATTCAAGGATTTCAAAATGCGGATAAAATAGTTCGGAGCCCATTTTCCAGATCAGGAAAATAAAAACCAAGGGCCGCACAGGCCGCACAAGCACAGCAATGCCTGCCATAATCTCGAAGATGCCGGCGAGTGCTGCAATATTCACCGTGTTGGAAAATCCTAAAGCAGCGTACTGACTGATCAGGCCAGACTTCTGGATCAGGTTTAACCAACCATGGCCTGCCAGCAGTAGGAAAACAATGACCCGGACTACGCGGTTAACCCGTATCAGGGATTGCTCAGTTGCCGGCTCTTTCGGATTAATCGAAGAAAAAAGCCAGGCGAAACTGAATTGTACATCTCCGGCGAGAAGTAGCAGGCAAAGCGGAGCACCAAAATTTCCTGCCCTTTCAATAAATTCTGCAAATGGTTCACCGGATAACGGGCGGCACAGGGCTGTCAAAATTCCCCAGAGTACAAGCCAGACAGCGATCGCACGGACAGGTTTGATTAGCAGGATGATGCCCAACAGGATATCTATGGAACCCATAACGGGCATCAGATGGTAAGCAGTCACCTTATCCATTCCGAAAAGAGCGAAATAATTGCACCAGATGGGCTTTGTAATAATCCCGAATGCGCCATGCCCAATAAAACACATGGCGGCAGCTATCCGCAGCGAATAATGTATTTTTTGAGTTTGAGAAATCATTTTGATTTTAAGTTTTTTATAAAGACCCCGCGAAGAATCGAAGGGTCTTAATTGCTTAAACCATAAAAAAATTTTAATTGGCTCCATCGTTTTGCGCTCGCAAAACGGCAAAGTTCCCAACCTTGTTTCCGACCGCAAGGCCGGCTTCACAATCTATTCTGTAATGAATTCCGCCCACAAGCCGGCTCAAACCCGCTTCCTGCGCCATCGCACTGTATTTGGCAGCATTCTCCGGCAACAAATAACCGAGGATTGTTGCAGCAGCTCCGCTGAATGTGGAGTGTCCGGATACATAGGCAGGGAAATTGGGTATTCCCGTTAATGTTTTGATGGAAGGATCCAGCTGTGTCGGTCTGGGATTGAAAAAATGGTATTTGATATCCCAGCATACAATAGCGGCATCCATTTCGGTCATATTCAATAAGGCCATATTTCTGGCAAATCGAACTTCGCTATAATTCTGTTTTGCAAAATCCTCTGCAGCAATTGCGTTCCAATGCCCGGGTGGAGTATATGTACCCACACCGTCTGCCCAAAATTGAACGATATGGATATTTTCACGGGTGGGGTTATCGATATAATTTTTCACTTCGGCGATATCAGTATTCATCTTGTCCGATCCGACGGGCGGTGGTGGATCAGGACGCAGGCTTACAACAGTCGCTGAGTCGAATAGGAATGGTTTTACTTTGTAAAACAAGGGCAACATCGGAGGACGTTTCGGTGTTTCCAGACTATACCATGGTGTAAGGCCCTGGTTGGTCTGAATGGTAATGAAATTTGCCCAGTCTGCCGGTGTGCCTACTGCCTTGCCCGCATTATCTCCCCTTGCACGGGCTATAAAGAGTTCGGCTACCTGGCGTCCCAGTGCCTCCCCGGCTGTGATATCAGCCCGGGAAGCAGCACCGCTCATAATGGCGGCCTGTTCTGCTTCCACAGCTTTTGCCTGGATATTGGCAATTTCACCCGGGAACAGGAGTTTCATCATTTCCGCATTGACCCCGGCCAGCACGGCTGTTTCAGACGGATAGGATGGCAGGTTTGATTTGTTGATGAATTTAGCAGCTACAGTAGAATCCACGTTGTAAGGTGCCGCACGGTTATATTTAGTTTTATAATACCAGCAGGCAACCAGGGCATCGTATTGTGCTGCGGCCACATATCCATAAGCCCTTGCAGCATATGGCGGGTTGGTAAAAGGAAACAGGGGATAGGCCAGCGGATTATTTGCGCTGGGAATCGGATAACTTGTATCTGAATTGGCCTTTGGTGGCAGATTGTATTTGGCTACCAGTCCCCGAAGGATTTCATTCCAGCGGAGCACACCACCTGCTGCCCAATATTTGATGGAGTTTTCCTGGTCACCGGTCAGGTTTTTTTGAAGGGCTTTGATTTCAAACAGGTCAGCAGTATATAGAGGTGAGGTAGTCGGCACAGGTGCATTCACCACAAAACTGTCGGGCCGTGACATTAAAACCAGCTGCCAGCTGCCTGCATTCAGATCCTGGTTCACGGGTAGGGTGGCTGGCAGGTTTGCCGTTCTGTTCGAAACCTCTTTCTGACAACTGGTAATCAGCACCGACAAACCGATCAGCTCAGAGAAAGAATAAAATATATTTTTCATTTCAAATGTTTTTATCTTTTTTATAAACTGAGGATATAATAAAGACCGGCTGTATAGGTCTGTGACTGTCCCACATTTCTTCCCGCGATCACAAAGTCTGCGCCTCCGATCACTTCCAGGTTCGGGGCAAAGGGCAGAAAATATTTAACATGACCGCCGAGTGAAGTCATGTTCATCTGGTTGCTGACAAAAGGCATATCATTCGCGCGGATGTCGAATCCGCCAAACGTATACATGTTCAGAAGCTGAACCTGTGCGGTAAGGCCTTTTTTCCGGATGCCCACAAAAAGATTACTGTTCAGCACATTGGGCATATCCACCTTGTCCGAATAGATGATGTGATCAGTATAGTAGGAAGTTCTGTCAACCGTAACATCACTCCTCCACACGTAAGCACTGGATAAGGTGGAGAAGAAAATACCCTGCTGGTAATCCACGGTCAGTCTGCCTGAAAGATTGGTACTGCCGAGGCCTATGGACATGGGCAGGAAATCATTTTCATAGTTCGTCAGGGGTGTGCTGAATCCGCCTACAGCCATGAACGATAATTTTCCCTTTTTGCCGAGAGTGGTTTTGTAAAACTCATATTTGACATCCAGTTCAATGTCCTGAAATCCCTTCATACCATGTAGTGTACCGGCAGAGGCATCCGTCCATACATATGGAACAGAAGCCAGCAGGTTTACCTTGTCGCTGATACCATAATTACTCATCAGCATGAGAGACTGGGTAGTAACGGTACCCAGGTTTTTATTATCTCTCTTGGTGGTGCCTTCCCAGTATTCGTTCCAGCTGGAATGCATATAGGTAATTCCGTTACACCACTGTTTTTTACTCATCATGATACCGTCATCAGCCGTCTGGGCTTTTGTCAGGGCGGCCATCAGGATGAGTGATAGCGTTAACCCCAGGTGAAAAATGGTTCTCTTTTTCATTATGCAATTAGGTTTTGATTGAAGCAATTGAATATGTATTAGAAAAGGTTAATGATTAATGATTAATGATATTGATGTTCACACTAAGATTTCTTCATTTTAAGCCGCTTAACAACCAGATCCCCAACCTGGGTTCCGAGTGCTGTAGACACCAGGCAGGAATGATGAAAATGTATGCCCCCATAAAATCTCGCCCAGTTATTTTCCAGCGCAGCATCCCGGAAAGAAGCAAATGACCGGTTCTTGATTCCAAATTCCAGTTCAGTAGAGTCCGTATAGCTGAAATGATCCCCGAATACGCTGGTGAGCGCTTCCGCTGCCGAAGCAGATGCGGTTGAATGCCCACAGGTATATTCCGGGAAAGGCGGTGTTTGCAGATGTGGCCTCCAGTTTGGATCTATATATTTATTGATCACGGTTTCGGGTCTCACCGTGTTAAATTGATACTTGGCATCCCAGCATTGAATAAAGGCATCAAAAAGCGAAATGGCTGTGATGGTGAAAGCCGTTACCGTAATGGGGAAATCAGCATGTGCTTTTTCTGCAGCGATACCTACAATACTCATCCAGTGACCTGGAGGTGAAAACTTTTTTGTACCGAACATCAGATGACCAGACACATTTAATTTGAACGGGTTGTCGTCCCAGAAATCTGCGATATGGGCCTGTTCAGGTGTCAGGCTGTCACCCGCATTTTTAATTTCCATCACCTGTTTAAAATAGTCGCTTTTTTTATCCTTGATATTGAAGGTAAAAGGGGCAGGTGCAGGAAACATGTTGAAACTGTCCAATACCATGGGCCGTATTTCCCGCCAGTGTGGTTCGGCAGCGGCAGAATATGCAGGAGGTGTGGGTACCCATCTTCCCGGCGTATCGATCACATTATATTCCGATGCGCCACGTGTTTGCAGGTAATGGTCTCCCTTGCTCCAGGCCATAATCACGGCAGATACTGTGTCGGCATAGGCAACAGAATTGTTGAATATATCTGTAGGCATACCATGATCATCCGCGAGTTTCTTCAGGCTGTCCACATAATCTTTCATGCTGCCGGCCGGAAACGTGACGGCTTCTCCGAGTTTGCAGAATGCCAGAAGCGCGGCAAATTCCGCGTCCACGGGTTTCCCTGTTTCAGGAGCAGGTGTCGCACGCAGACCGTTTAACTGTCCGTCAAGCGATTGGTACCGATCAGGATATGCACCGGCAATCACCTGGTAAGCGGCAACATTTGCGTAGGTATAATTGCGCGAGGCAACGATGGGGCTGAAGTTATTTCCCATCACCACGGTATTTAATTGATATACGGTTTTGCTATAGAGCAAAGGGTCATTAAAAACCGCAGCGTAATCTGATTTACGATTGCAACTAACTACAGCCAATGCGCCCAGCGCAATGGCAAGGAATGAATATTTCATGGTATGTACTTGTTGAAAAATGGAGTATATCCCGCACAAAGCAGGATAAATGCAGCGTGCTGACGACGCTTAAGCTAAATCGGGTGGCTGACCTGCTCGCGTAAGATAAACGTCAGGAATTTGCAGTAGGTAACGTTCCGTTGCTTTTTGTTGGATTTGAATTCCATTGGCAATGACTATGACCTGCGTATCTGCGTAGTAATCGGCATTAAAGCCTTTGAAAGTAGTATTCTGTTGATCTGATTTTTTGGACTGGCCAGGGTGCTGCAGATCATTGACCAGTTTAAAGAATTCGTTTTTTGCATTTTGCAGGCTGGTAGAAGTTTTATTGGGTATGCAGAGCAGTTCGAGAGAATCTCCGGTATACCTCCGTTTCACATAATTGTACTGAACACCATTAATGTCAACGGTTCCATCGACACGCTGAAACTCCTTTGAATTGACATAAGAGGAAAGATGAACCGACGGCACTTTGAAGGAAATCAGGTCGGCGTCGTTGTAGTTATTTTCGTCCAGACTGGCAATCATTGATTTGTCTGCACGCTCCTGCAGGATAGCGGTATACAATTCGTATCCGATCCAGTTAAAAAGCAGTAAACTCAATAGCAGTATGGCAGCAATTCTCTTCACAGTGGCGGCTAAATTACTATTTTTTATTTAACGCTGTAGTTTTTTTTCTCCGGTCCGATACCCGTTAATTGAAGACTTTTCCAGGTCGACGGGAGCTTGGAAGGCAACTGGACGATGCCTTCCGGCGTGATGTCAAGTCCCCCAAATCCCATCAAAACGGATTGCAAAATGCCTCCCGCTCCTGTTGCAAAGTACGGATTGGTTCCACCTTTGGTTTCCGCGATCACCCGAAAAGGCGGATTGAGATTCGGTATATAAGCATCCCTGAAAAAATGAAAAGCGGTATCACCCTCTCCCAATCGTGCGTATAATAAAGCAAATATGGCCTGGGTCATAGCCGGTGTGCCCTGGTTGGGAACGCGGGACTGGTAGTAAACCAGATCTTTCCTGACCTGAGTCGGATCGGAAATGAGTTTCAAGGGGTAGGCCAGCAGATTGACGTCGGCCTGTTTAATGCCTTCACCATTATATTTAGCGTGCTCACGGGTGACCCCATTGAGTTGTTGTATGGGTATATTTTCTGAGACAAGCATCCAGTCGGGATCAGCTTTTAAACCCAGCAGGATGGCTGCTTCAGTCGCATCCTTCAGCAATACTTTGGCAGCGCCGTTGGTAAATGCATTGTTATCTACATTCTCAGCCCATTCATCTGCCGCGACGACATTATTGATATCATAATGTCCCGGCCCGTTTCTTTCCACACGTGAAGCCCAGAAATCGGCTGTCGCCGAAAGGATGGGCCAGCCTTTTTCCATCAGCCATTTCTTATCCTGTGTAACACAATAATAATTCCAGGCGGCAAGCCCCACGCAGGCGGTGATATGGTGTTCAAAAGGACCGCTGAGTGCCCACACCGGGGTTTCCTCCACGCCGCTGGCCGCAGACTCCCAGGGGAACATGGCACCCTTGTATCCATGAGCGAAAGCATTTTTTCTTGCAGTTTCAAGCCTTTCATACCGGTATTCGATCATGGATTTCGCCATCTCCGGGTGCATCATCAAAAGGGCGGGAAACATCCAGAGATCGGCATCCCAGAAGACATGTCCATTGTAACCCAAGCCACTAAGCCCCATGGGAGACAGGCTGAAACTGGTCCCTTCGCGCGTGAAAGAGTATAAATGATAGAGCATGCCGTGAATATCCTGCTGTGATTGCGCGTCGCCTTCGATATGGATATCTGATTTCCAGATTTCATTCCATGCTTTTTCGTGGAAAGCAATCAGGCGGTCGGCTCCCTGCAGTTTCGCAAATATGGTAAGCCGTTCGGCTTCATTCAATGGGTCTTCGTCATGTGCAGATGTAATGGAGGACCCGGCTATCGAAAAATGATAGGTTTCACCCGCCCTGATTTTACGGGAGAATTTCAGCAGATGCATATTGTTATCCCACATTTCATGGATCAGCCGGGGCTCCTGCCCACGCGGCTCGGTAAATAAAAAAGTATTCGAGGCACACATCAGCAGTTTACCCGTCGGGCTTTTTGCTGTTGACGTCAGCAGCGAAATCAATGCATGCGGTCGGTCGATCTCATTGTAATAATTCTGCACATCGCGCAAGGCATCCGGTGCTTCCATCACGCTGGCGGCTGTAATAGCAATATCTTTTTTTGCCTGCACAGAAATATCCATCAGCACAGTAAAGGGAAGTTGCCGGAGCGCATAATAGGTATAGGTGATCACCGCCTTGTCGAGATAGTTGAAGGATGTGGCGAAACTGGCCCGCTGCATGTCCAGCGTTTGTTTCAGGGAAGAAATATTTTTTGAAGAAATATCGGCACCGTCTACACTGAACCGCATATTAAGCAGGTTAAAACTTTTCAAAAAATTGCTTACCCTGCCACGGCCATATAAATCGTACGCACCGGCAAGCACCACATCCTTTACCTGAAAAGGCTGCGGCGACGATACGATGCCGATCATCCCATTGGCTACCGTTACACCATAATAGCCGGTTGGATCAGGGGATTCTGCAGTAATCACCCAGGGATCAATACGCGTATTGTTTTGTGCGAAGGCAGACTGAAGAATAGCGGAGCAGATCAAAATAGCAGCGACGGAAAACAATCTTTTCTTCATCAGGTTAAGTTAGTGATAATTATTTTTCAAAGACGGTAGATGTGCATGGCATTTTCACCAAAGAAAAGGGCCCGGTCTTCTTCAGGGAATTTTTCCATGTATTTTTCAAGCAGGCTTTTCCATTGTACGTAAATGCCCGTCAGCAAAAGAAAAGGCCAGTCGCTGGCATACAACAACCTTTCAGGTCCAAAGGCATTAAAAATAATATCCAGGAAAGGATAAAAATCTGCTGGTTTCCAGGATTTACCTTTTGCAGTGCTTAACAGACCGGATACTTTACAGAACAGATTGTTGTTCCCGGAGAGTTCGCGGATCTGCCTTTCCCAGGCAGTCGTTGGAATTTGACTGGTATCCGGGTTTCCGCAATTCCTTAGTATGAAAGATTGTTCGGGAAAGTTTTTTATCCATTGAGTCAACGAAGGGAGACTGGTATTGGTAACGAGTGACAGGTCAAGGCTATATTGATGAGCCTGCAGCAATTCCATTACAGCATCTGAAGGTTCCTGACCGGTTACAGGAATATATTGAAATCCTTTTAACGGTGTGTACTCCTTAAGTTTCTTTATTTTATCTTCAGCATGGGGGTCATGCAGATCCGTCCATCCTACCACACCGAGTATTTCAGGATGCGTATATGCCAGTTCAGCCAGGAACCGGGATTCAACTTCCAGATTTTCAGCAGTAACAGCTACACAACCTTGTATCCCATTACGATGCAGGCTTTGGGCTAACTGCTCCGGCAGATAGTGCTGAGCCAGCAGTTTGTTATTTCGGATCAGGGGATTGCTGTTCGAACGATTGTATTTCCAGAAATGAACCTCTGAATCTATATGCATAGTGGTATTTCTTTCAAATTCCGTTCCCCCAAAAATAATCATAACTTCAGTGATGATTTAGAGGATACGGCAATTTCTCCACCGAATAGCAATAAAGACTATCGGGCTCAAGTAAAATGACCTTGAACGTTTATATTCGGAAAACCATTCAAAATTTTACGATTTATTTGATCTTCTCTGTTGCTTGTACCAACGACCGGGATAGGGGAAATGCGGCAATTACCACTCCTGACGACAATAGTCCGGCGTTAATAAACAACCGGGCTGTTAATGCGTTCCCGCACGATACGACGGCGTATACCGAAGGATTCCTGGTACATAATGGATTACTCTTTGAAGCTACGGGGCACACGAGCTCTTACCCAGGTTCGCGTTCGATGTTTGGAATTGTAAACTTGTCCAACGGCACCATTGATAAGAAAGTTGAAATTGACAAAGACAAATATTTTGGAGAAGGGATTGCTTTTCTTAAAAATAAAATCTACCAGCTGACCCTTGCCAACCGGATTGGGTTTATCTATGATGAAAAAACCTATAAAAAAATTGGATCTTTTAATTATGATGGAGAAGGATGGGGGCTTACTACCAATGGAGCTGAACTCCTGATGACCAATGGTACCAGCAACATATATTATCGTGATCCCGCCACTTTCACAATTCTAAAAACGCTCGGTGTGCGGGACAACAATGGTCCGGTGCAGAACCTGAATGAATTGGAGCTGATCAGGGGATACCTGTACGCGAATCAATGGCAGACCGATTATATATTAAAAATTGACACCATAACAGGAATGGTCCTGGGAAAACTGGACCTCTCTAAAATAAAAACAGAAGCCAAAAATAAATATCCATTTGCAGCAGAGACAAACGGGATCGCCTATGATTCCGTAGCCAACAAAATTTATGTATCCGGGAAATTGTGGCCCACGATTTACGAAATACAGTTCGACCATTGAGTAATAAAAGGATTTTAGGTCCTTACTAAATACCGGCATCATTGTCCGAATTATTCCTAATTTAGGTGATTAACCCCGGATGCATGAATGATGAATCGCCGAATGAAGAATCCATTTTTACTGAAACTGACATCGTATATTCCAAATTCTGGGATCGCCTTGGGGCTTTTCTGATAGATGGTTGTATTGTAGCGGCTATTACGCTACCGGTATCATATTTCAATATTACCATTTGGAAAATTCCTTCAATGTATATCGGGATCGCTTTGGTTTCAATGTTGTACAAACCATTTTTTGAGTGCCGGTATGGCGCCACCCTCGGTAAAATGATCGTTGGGCTCAGGGTGGTTGGTCATGATTTCGAAAGAATAACAGTATCAGAGGAAGTAAAGCGGGTGAGTTTTTACCTGTTTCCCGCCATTCTGCAGCATATCATCACACTGCCGCTTTACTTCAGTACAGCTTTTGAATCCATCAGTAATTACCGTGAATTCAACCGGCATGTCGCTGCTCACACCCCGTCTTTATTATGGATCAGTGGAATCGTACTTGTGCTGTTTCTGGCTGATACAATAACTTTCTTCGCTACGCAACCAAATCGTGCACTGCACGATGTGTATGCAGGAACTAACGTAATTGAAAAGAGACGATGAAAAAAATACAAACTCCAGCCGTTATTTTGCTTACCCTGCTGCTGTCCTGTAAGTCAAAACACAACAACCTGTCGGATCGGGTAAAAGCCAACTTAATATCCCATATAAAGAAAATAGATTCCACGCTGGTTTTGGATTCTTTCATCGTAGTAAGGGTTGACACGATCAACAGAAGAATGGAACGCATCATTGATGATACCTTATACATGATGGAATTTAGTCGTGTTCAGACACAATTGGCAAATGCAATGAAAACAAAAAGAACAGACAGTATCGAATTTTATCAGGGTGAGGTGAATTATATGCAAACACAATTTGATTCCCTGAAAAGGGAAATCGCATCTGCAGATACCACAAAGAAGTTAGGCATGGTAGCGGTGTGCAGGATCATATTAAAAAGGAATAATGCCAGTCAGGAAATGATCGTGTATTATTTTTTGGATTGGAATATGAAAGTCTGGAATCCTCAAATGATCGATACGGTAATTTCCAGTCTCTCAAAGAAGCTGAATTGAAAAACTAACAGTCATTAGTTTTTTAGGCTAATTTTGAAGATTCTGCCGGATTTATGAATCAAAGTTCCCAGCGCTTAAGGATGGTAACAGCCACTTCCCTCTTCGACGGGCACGATGCGGCCATCAATATTATGCGCCGTATCCTGCAATCCAAGGGTGTGGAAGTGATTCACCTTGGGCATAACCGAAGTGTGCATGAAATTGCTGAAGCAGCCATTGAGGAAGACGTGCAGGCCGTTGCGATCACTTCCTATCAGGGTGGTCACATCGAATTCTTTACCTACCTCCGTGAGCTGCTGGATGCAAGCGGTTGCAGTCATATCCGAATTTTTGGCGGTGGCGGTGGTACCATCCTGCCAACGGAAATAAAATGGTTGCAGGAACACGGGATCAGCCGGATTTATTCTCCCGACGACGGACGAGCCCTCGGTCTCGAAGGCATGATCGATAACCTGATCCTTGAAACAGAAAAAACGCTTAAGCCGGACGGAGGCATTTTCTGGACTGCAGAAAAGAACTGGAACGGGAAACTGCCCCTGGGCGAATACAAAGAGATCAGAAAGATTGCCCGTGCAATCACCCACGCAGAGAATGGAGAGAAAAACCCTGCCCATAAAAAAGATAGCTCGAATAACATTCCGGTAATCGGGATTACGGGAACGGGCGGAGCTGGAAAGAGTAGTGTGACCGATGAAATCCTCCGGAGATTCCTGCAGGGGTTTCCGGACAAAACCATTGCCGTAATTTCTGTTGACCCGTCCAAGAAAAAAACAGGCGGCGCATTGTTGGGCGACCGCATCCGGATGAACAGCATTCATTCTCCCAGAGCCTATATGCGTTCCCTTGCTACCCGTGAGACGGATGTGGCTCTTAGCGCCTACGTGCGCGAAGCCATCGATGTTTGCCGTGATGCTGGATTCGACCTGATCCTGCTGGAATCCGCAGGTACGGGACAGAGTGATGCATCGATCCTGAATTTTTGCGATATATCATTGTACGTCATGACGCCTGAATACGGAGCGGCGAGTCAGCTGGAAAAAATCAATATGCTCGATTATGCCGATTGTATAGCCATCAATAAATCAGACAAACCCGGTGCCGCCGACGCGCTGATCGAAGTGCGCAAACAATATAAACGCAACCATGGTCTGTGGACAGCAAGAGATGAGGATCTGCCGGTTTTAGCCACAACAGCTTCCCTTTTTAATGATGCCGGCATGCAGTCCTTGTTTATGCGTCTGCTCGACCAGGTAGATCAAAAATGTGGAAGCCGGTTCCTCACTGTTTTTCATCGTTCAGATGTAAAAGGACATTGGGAAAAATCGATAATCCCTGCTGCGCGCGTGAGGTACCTGGGTGAAATTAATGAAAGCATTAAAGAATACAATAAACTGGTTGAAGACCAGCGGCAGGTTGCTTCTGCACTATATCGCTTAATGGGCGCACTGGAAGAATTAAAAAAGAATCCAGGCAATGATCCGCTTCTGCAGGAATTGGAAAAAAAAATCAGTGACTATGAAAACCAGCTCACGCCGGTAAGCCGAAAACTGATTCGTAACTGGCCGGAAAAAGTAAAGTCGTACAAAGCGGATGAATATGTATTTCATGTTCGCAATCAGGAAATCAGGCAGCGGCTGTATTCCACAAGTTTGTCCGGAACAAGGATTCCAAAAGTTGTATTACCGAGGTACAGTGACTGGGGCGATATCCTGCGTTGGCAGGCTCAGGAAAATGTTCCCGGTTCATTTCCATTTACCGCCGGCTCCTTTCCACTGAAACGCGAAACAGAAGATCCGACAAGAATGTTTGCCGGTGAAGGTTCACCTGAAAGAACCAATAAAAGATTCCATTATTTGTCCGCAGGGCAACCATACATAAGACTCAGCACAGCTTTTGATTCTGTAACACTCTATGGTGAGGATCCGGATCCGCGCCCCGATATCTACGGAAAAGTGGGCAACAGCGGTGTGAGTATCTGTACGGTAGATGATGCAAAGAAATTATATAGTGGTTTTGATCTTTGCGATCCGAAAACATCGGTGAGTATGACCATCAACGGTCCGGCTCCCATGATCCTCGCTTTTTTTCTGCATGCTGCGATTGATCAGGCTTGCGAAAAATATATAACGGAGAAAGGGATCTGGAACGAAGTAAATGAACGCCTGCTCCAAAAATATGGTCATGAAAAACTGCCGGTTTATCGTGATCAGGAACTGGCGGGTCTGCCGTTAACGCATAATGGCCTTGGTTTAAAATTGTTAGGCGTTAGCGGGGAAGAAGTGCTGCCCGCTGATGTATACCGGATGTTGAAAGAAAAAGCGCTGAACCAGGTTCGCGGTACGGTACAGGCCGATATATTGAAAGAAGATCAGGCACAGAATACCTGTATTTTCTCAACCGAATTTGCACTCAAACTTATGGGCGATGTACAGGAATATTTCCTGGAAAATAAGATCCGGAATTTTTACAGCGTATCGATTTCGGGATATCATATTGCCGAAGCCGGAGCCAATCCCATTACCCAGCTGGCATTCACGCTGGCCAACGGATTTACCTATGTGGAATATTATATCAGCAGAGGCATGCCGGTAGATGAGTTCGCACCCAATCTTTCCTTCTTTTTTAGTAATGGAATGGATCCGGAGTACAGTGTGATCGGCAGGGTGGCCCGCCGCATCTGGGCCAAAGCGATGAAATATAAATACAAGGCCAACAAACGCAGTCAGGTGTTGAAATATCATATCCAGACCAGCGGGCGCAGCCTGCACGCGCAGGAAATTGATTTCAATGATATCCGCACCACCCTGCAGGCATTATACGCGATCTATGACAACTGTAATTCGCTTCATACCAATGCCTATGACGAAGCCATCACTACGCCGACCGAAGACAGTGTGCGCAGGGCCATGGCGATACAACTGATCATCAACCGGGAACTGGGTACCGCAAAAACGGAAAATTTCATACAGGGATCATTTCTGATTGAAGAACTTACTGACCTGGTGGAAGAGGCGGTATTGAAAGAATTTGACAGACTTACAGAACGGGGAGCTGTACTCGGTGCCATGGAAAGAATGTACCAGCGCAACAAGATACAGGAAGAAAGTATGATTTATGAAAGCCGGAAACACAGTGGGGAGTTGCCCATTGTAGGCGTGAATACCTTTCTGAAAAAAGAAGGATCCCAAACCATCATACCGAATGAGATCATCCGCAGTACGAAGGAGGAAAAGGAATCGCAGATCAATAATCTTGATCAATTCAAAAAACGCAATAGGGATCAATCAACAACCGCATTACTGAATCTCAAAGCAACAGCCCAGAGCGGTGGGAATCTTTTTGCATGCCTGATGGAAACCGTAAAATATTGCAGTTTGGGTGAAATTACACATGCCCTGTATGAAGTGGGCGGACAGTACAGGCGCAACATGTAAAACCTTTGGTTTTACATGTTGCGATTTGGAAATTTGGAAATTTGAAAAATTGGAAATGGAATGCTGTAATTGTAATTATCTGCAGACATTTAATAATTAAGATATCATTTTCAAATTTACAAATTTTCAAATTTTCAAATTGTGTCAACCGGCAATATTACTACTTGACGCAATGGATTCGATCAGTGCGCTTACCTCTTCTTTGGTCTTGTTCAATTTTACAGAAAGCCTCGCCAGAAATGCATTTACTCCACCCTCTTTAATATCCAGGTCTTCATCGGTTAACTCAATATGGGTTTCCTTTATCTTTTCCTTTATTTCCTCCCAGTATTCTTTCTGGGTTACCCTCTGTTCCATATTGAAGTCATTAACTACGGTTAGTCAGATCCCTGGTACTTCGGATCAGTCCGATGCCCGCAAAAAAGAATAACAATCCCAAAATGCCATACATAGCAACCGACCGGATGCTGTGATTACTTGCAGTATTTCCCTGAACAAAATTGTAGGCTGCCAGCAACAGGCCCGCAATGCCCAGAATGGTCAGTATGACGCCGAATAGTCTTTTTTCCATAGTAATAACAATAAACTTGAGTGAGATCCTTACAAAACGAACATTTTCATCCATAGGAACGATTTCATGGGTACATACCACATTATGCAAAGAGCATGCCTGAGGAAAGTGTGGGAGTATGGGAGTATGGGAGTGCGGGAGTGGATTCAACTACTAACATAATTTGGTTTTCTCAAAACAGAATTTATTCTTTAAACCCCTCTCCCATACTCTCATACTCCCATACTCTCATACTTGTATTACTTTTGTTCCATGCTGAAAAAAGTTCTGTTCTTACTGATGATCGTCTCTATGGGGTGCAACCGCAATCCCTATCACACATCAAACAAACAGTATAAACGGGAAACAAAAAATTTGAGCACTGCGATCCGGGAGGAACCGGTCAATTATTTTCCACTTCAGGATTCCCCCTGGATCGGTGCGGTAAATTTTGATTTGCGGAGACCCAATTTTGTAATTATCCATCATACCGCCCAGAATGGCTGTCCGGAAACGCTCCATACTTTCACGATTACCCAGTCGCAGGTCAGCGCACACTATGTGATTTGTAAGGATGGCACCGTACACCATATGCTGAATGATTATCTGCGTGCCTGGCAGGCCGGACTGAGTAAATGGGGAAATAATACGGATATCAATTCTTCCAGTATCGGAATCGAACTGGACAACAACGGATTTGAATATTTTACAGACCCGCAGATCAGCAGCCTGCTGATTTTGCTCGACAGCCTGAAGAACAGGTACAAAATACCCCAGGAAAATTTCATTGGCCACGGCGATATTGCTCCGGGAAGAAAAGTAGATCCCAACTGGCGTTTTCCCTGGAAAACCCTGGCAGATCATGGATTTGGAATCTGGTGGGGAGATACGTCTCAGATAACCGTACCGCCGGGATTCAACGATTACCAGGCACTACGCATAATCGGATATAATATTAAAGATAGTTTGGCCGCAGTATCCGCTTTCCGGCGACACTGGCTGCAGGATTCGGTTTACCAGGCATTCGATAGTTCCACAGAAAAAATTCTCTACGACCTGTCAAGAAAATATCAATAAAAAAACCACCGGAGTGGTTCTTTTTCACGATACAACGCACGCTATATAATAAACGGGGACGGACTATAAAACGGGAGAATGTGCGTAATTACTTTCTGCAATTTCGTCGATGATGCGTTTATTAAAAGCTTCGAGGTCTTTGGGACTCCGGCTCGTGGTGAGACCATTATCGGTCACCACCTCCACATCAGCCCAGTGAACTCCCGCGTTTTCCAGGTCGGTACGTATGGAAGGAAACGAAGTCATATTCCTGCCACGCAGCATTCCTGTTTCTATTAATAACTGGGGACCGTGACAGATGGCTGCTACCGGCTTTTGTTCTTCCAGAAATTGTTGAGCAAAATCCACACAATCCGGATTGATGCGCATATGGTCCGGGTTCAACACACCACCGGGTATTACCAATGCATCATAGTTATCCACTTCTGCATCGCTGAGCGGAACATCCACACCCAATTCAACCGACCAGTGGTCGTGATCCCAGGCCATGACTTTATTTTTCTGTGGGGAAACGATGTCAACTATTGCGCCGGCTTCTTTCAGCGCACGCATCGGACTGGTAAGTTCAACTTCTTCAAAACCATTATCAGTGAGAATAGCCACCCGCTTGCCACTTAACTTTCCCATATCTGGTGATTTAGAAATGTAAAATATTATATCAGTCAATATTGATTCAAAAACAATACCAGATCATCCACAGGTCATCTGTCATTAAATTTGGAATCCGTAATTTTAGGGCCACTTTATGACTATTGAGCAGAAGCGATTAATTGTTAATTCCTTTAAGAAAATCCCACTAGAACAATGGGGACCCTACCTGAGCGAACGTCAATGGGGAACAGTGCGGGAAGACTATGGCCCTTATGGAGATGCCTGGAATTATTTTCCTTATGACCATGCACATTGTCGTCAATACCAGTGGGGAGAAGATGGACTGGCCGGGATATCTGATTTTTTCCAAAACCTTTGTTTTGCCGTCGCGCTCTGGAACGGAAAAGATGGCACCCTCAAGGAAAGATTGTTTGGATTGGGAAATAATCAGGGGAATCATGGAGAGGATGTAAAGGAATTGTATTATCATCTGGATAATATTCCTTCCCATTATTATATGGAATACCTGTATAAATATCCGCAACAGGCGTTCCCCTATCAGCAACTCATACAGGAAAACCGTCTGCGATCGAAAATAGAGCCTGAATTTGAAATTCTGGATACCGGGGTATTTGATGATGATGAATATTTCGATGTGCTGGTCACTTATGCCAAACAGAATTCAAACGATATTTTTATTAAAATCGACATCACCAACCGGTTTTTTAAACCTGCAGAAATTACCGTTTTACCCACCCTCTGGTTCTATAATAAATGGAATAATGATGAGGAAGTGAAACCGGATATCAGTCTGCGCAATAAAAATTCAGTAAAAGCTACACATCACCGGCTCGGCGATTATTATTTGTATTTTCAGACACCAAAGGAAAAATGGTTTACCGAGAATGTAACCAATACAGAAACAGTTTTAGGCATACCCAATAAGTCGCCCTTTGTAAAAGACCTCTTCCACTCAGCATTGATCAAAAAAGAAAACCTGGATATTCTGAAAAAGAAGAAAAACGGAACCAAGTTTTCACCGGTCTATAAATTGAAACTTAACGGAGGGGAAACAGAAAGCATTTACCTGCGGCTTTCCAATAAGACGATCACGAACCCGTTCACGATGGGATTTAAAAAAATCTTCGATGTCCGGAAACAGGAGGCCAATGCGTTTTACGAAAAAATACTGCACCCCGCAACAGAACCTGAATACAATCTCCTGCAACGACAGGCTTTGTCGGGATTGTTATGGAGCAAACAATTTTACCATTTCGATGTGGAAAAATGGCTAACCACCAGCGACGGTTTACATCCGGCAAATGATGGGAAAAAATTTGGCCGCAACCACGACTGGAAGCATTTGAAAAACCAGGATATTATTGCCATGCCTGATAAATGGGAGTATCCCTGGTATGCCGCCTGGGATATGGCATTTCAGTGTATTCCGATGAGTATGGTAGATCCGGTGTTTGCCAAAAACCAACTACTGCTGATTATGCGGGAATGGTATATGAAACCCGATGGTCAGCTTCCGGCTTACGAATGGAATTTCAGCGATGTGAATCCTCCGGTACAAGCCTGGGCTGCCCTGGCTGTTTACCGGATTGAAGGGGAAAAAACCGGTAATTATGATATTGATTTCCTGAAAAGAATTTTTCAAAAACTGCTGATCAATTTTACCTGGTGGATAAACCGCAAGGATCCCAATGGAAATAATATGTTTGAAGGCGGATTTCTGGGTCTGGACAATATTGGTGTTTTTAACCGGAGCAGTGAATTGCCCGGCCAGATGCAGCTCGAACAGGCCGATGGAACCAGCTGGATGGGCATGTATGCTTTGAATATGATGGATATGGCACTGGAGATTGCCATGAAAGACGTTACGTTTGAAGATACCGCTACGAAATTTTTTGAACAGTTCGTACTGATTGCTGAAGCGCTGAACGAACAGGGTATGTGGAATGAAGAAGACCGGTTTTTTTATGATACCCTGTCGATCGCTGGTTCTGCACCTCTACAATTGCGCATACACTCCATAGTGGGGATTACAACCCTGTTTGCGGTTTCCATCATAGAAAAAAAGAAATTGGATAAACTCGCAGATTTTCAAAAACGGATCAGTTGGTTTGAGAATTACAGGCTGAAGAATAAAAAATTCTGGCCCAACGAAGAAAAGCTGGACGGAGATTCCATCCTGCTTTCCCTGGTTCCCAGGGATCGTCTCGTAAGTCTTCTGGAACGTCTGCTGAATGAAGATGAGTTTCTGGCACCGGGGGGCATACGTGCCCTGTCTAAATACCACAAAGAAAATCCTTATTCAGTTCGCATAGATCATGTAGATTATAATATCCAGTACGATCCGGGCGACTCCACATCCAATTTGTTCGGTGGCAATTCAAATTGGCGCGGACCCGTGTGGATGCCGATCAATTACCTGATCATTCAATCCATCCGGAAATATGGAAACTTTTATGGTAACGCCTTAAAAGTTGAGTGTCCTGTTGGATCAGGCCAATACCTCAACCTGGAAGAAGTAGCAGACTTCCTCACGCAACGCGTGATCAGTTTATTCCTGCCCGATGCAACGGGCAGTGTTCCGCAATATGGAAAGTACGATTGGTTCTACCAGCAGCCAGGCAATGAACATCTTCATCTTTTCTACGAATATTTCCATGGAGATAACGGCACGGGGCTCGGCGCTTGTCACCAGACCGGCTGGACGGCCCTGGTTGCGGAACTGATTGCGGAACATCAGAAAAGCCTGATGCAGCGCCAAACAGAACCGCCTGCTGAAATCACCGTGGTTGCCTAGCTTTTTGTAGTTTCATCATAATATATGGATCAGATTACCCGGGATATCAGTGACCTGTTCGCCAGTTTTAGCAAAGAATCCATCGTTTCCATTAATAAAATTCCGCAATCGGGCAGCATTCGGATATATTACCGGATCCTCACCTCTTCCGGATCTTTTATTGCTACGCATGGTATCAATATTAAAGAGAACCTGAGTTTTATCCGGTTCAGTCGTCATTTTAAAATCAGGAATTGCCCGGTGCCTGAAATTTATGCGGTGAATACAGAAGGGACCTTGTACATTCAGGAGGACTTTGGTGATATTTCGCTCCTGAACCGGCTCGAACAGTCGGGTCTGACGCCTGAAGTTTTTGCACTGTTTAAACAAAGCCTGAGTGAACTTGCCACTTTACAGATTCGCGGAGACGAGGGGCTGGATTATGAAAATTGGTGCCTGACCTCCAGCGAATTTGGCAAACAGGCGATCATGAGCGACCTGCTGTATTTCAAATATTATTTTTTGGATACGCTTCAGCTTCCGTATGATAAAGAAAAACTCATTGCCGATTTTGAAACCTTTTCTTCCTCACTTGGCAATGCCGCGCACAAGTATTTTATGTTTCGCGATTTCCAAAGCCGGAATATCCTCGTTGAAAATGAAAAGGTACATTTTATCGACTACCAGGGGGGAATGAAGGGAGCACTGCAATACGATGTGGCTTCCATG
>JBGPBW010000044.1:0-24657 GCA_041481385.1 Puia sp. | reverse complement strand
TGCATATCTTACGTCATGCGGGGTTGGCTGCGCGTTTTGTATCTGGTTACCTGGTTCAATTAAGATCAGACGAAAAATCATTAGATGGTCCATCGGGCCCTGAGGCAGATTTTACCGACCTGCATGCCTGGACGGAAGTATATATACCCGGTGCGGGATGGATCGGACTTGATCCCACCTCCGGTTTGTTCGCAGGTGAAGGACATATACCGCTGGCCTGTACGCCGGATTATGTGAGCGCAGCACCAGTGGTTGGCTCGACAGACAAATGTGAAACGACATTTTCTTTCTCCAATACAGTCACGCGCATTCACGAGGATCCACGGGTTACCAAACCATACTCGGAAGAACAGTGGGCAGCAATCAATGCTACCGGTTACAAAATTGATGAGGATTTGCAAAAGGGCGATTTGCGTATGACCATGGGCGGAGAACCCACATTTGTTTCCATTGATGATATGGAGTCAGCGCAGTGGAATACGGCTGCTGATGGTGCAGAGAAACGTGTTAGGGCACAGGATCTGATTTTCAGACTGCGTGAGAAATTCGGACCAGACGGCTTGATCCATTTTGGTCAGGGCAAATGGTATCCCGGTGAACCCCTGCCGCGCTGGCAGTATGGACTGTTTTGGAGAAAGGATCATTATCCAATCTGGAAGGATATTCGTTTGATCGCGGATGAAAAAACAAAAAAGAAGTTTGACTGGTCTGGCGCAGAGCAATTCGCGAAGGAACTTGCCCGGACGCTTGCAGTGAGTGAAGAAAATGTGAGTCCCGCTTATGAAGATATATTTTATTTTCTGTGGACGGAAGGCAAACTACCCGTGAATGTCGATCCCCTGAAATCCAATTTGAAAGATTCTTCCGAACGACGCACGCTTTCCCAGTTATTAAATACCGGTCTGGAAAATCCTGCCGGTTACACATTACCGTTAAAATGGAATTACGATAACAGTAAATGGCAAAGTTGTAAATGGATCCTGAATCGCAACAATCTATTCCTGATTCCGGGGAACTCACCCATCGGGCTCCGGCTTCCGCTCGATTCCCTGCCTGCCGTTGCTAAAGAAAACGAACCCCAAAAAGTGGAGCGCAGTTTATTTGACGAACTACCTGTACTTGATCATTTTCATGAAACCATCAGCAGCCGGTATGGACTGGTTTATGAGCATCCGTCTCCTACACCTAAAATAAAATATGCTGCGAACAATTCACAGGAAAAAGATAAGAAACCGATAAAGAAAGAAAATGAGGATCCGGAAGAAATCAAACCCCTGTTCGAAGTACCGGTGATTAAAACTGCGCTTTGTGTGGAGGTTCGTGAGGGGATCATTTATACATTTCTTCCTCCGATGGATTACCTGGAACATTATCTGGACCTGGTTGCATCTATCGAAGCCACAGCGGCAAAGCTTGATATGGCGGTCCGCATTGAAGGTTATGAACCACCCCGGGATTACCGGATGGAGCGCCTGGTCGTTTCTCCTGATCCTGGTGTAATCGAAGTAAATATTCATCCTGCCGCCAGCTGGAAAGACATGGTGTATAATATAGACACGCTATATGAACAGGCTTTTCTTTCCAGGTTGGGTACGGAGAAATTTATGCTGGATGGTCGGCATACCGGAACAGGTGGTGGGAACCATATCACCATCGGCGGCGCGCGGCCTGCTGACAGTCCGCTGTTGCGCAGGCCAGACCTGCTTCGAAGTTTGGTTAGCTATTGGCAGCATCATCCCGGTCTTTCTTATCTTTTCTCCAGCGCTTTTATCGGGCCGACCAGCCAGGCTCCACGAATCGATGAAGGCCGGGATGAAAAATTATACGAGATGGAAATAGCATTCAGCCAGGTGCCTCTTGGCGGATTTATTCCTTTTTATCTCGTCGATCGGATATTCCGGCATTTGTTAACCGATATTACGGGTAATACCCATCGGTCGGAATTCTGTATAGATAAATTATATTCTCCCGATACCTCGTCGGGTCGTCTCGGCATTTTGGAATTCCGGGCCTTTGACATGCCGCCACACAAACAAATGAGCCTGGTACAGATGCTGCTGATCCGGGGACTGATTGCAAAATTCTGGACCAAGCCCTATACCCATGACCTGGTGAGATGGGGTACGGAACTGCACGATAAATTTATGCTTCCCCATTATGTGCATCAGGATTTGCAGGATGTGGTGAGCGACCTTAATGATGCTGGATATCCATTCCGGATGAGCTGGTTTGAACCTTTCTTTGAATTTCGCTTCCCACATTATGGTACCGTAAAAATTGCAGGTATTGAAATGGAAATCCGAATGGGCATTGAACCCTGGCACGTATTGGGTGAGGAAATGTCAAGTTCTGGCACGGCCAGGTTTGTGGATTCCTCCCTGGAACGAGTACAGGTAAAACTGAAAGGGCTGAATGATTCCCGATATATATTATTATGCAATGGAAACCGTGTGCCGTTGAAAGAGACCGGTATCCGCGAAGAATATGTCTGTGGAATTCGTTATCGTGCCTGGCAGCCACCTTCTGCACTTCACCCGACCATCGGCGTCGACACACCCCTGGTCTTTGACATTGTGGATAGTTGGAATAACCGTTCAGTCGGTGGTTGCACCTATTATGTTTCGCATCCCGGCGGAAGAAGTTATGATT
This sequence comes from Puia sp., assembly GCA_041481385.1. GTDB lineage: Bacteria > Bacteroidota > Bacteroidia > Chitinophagales > Chitinophagaceae > Puia. The sequence continues at coordinate 22,008 of JBGPBW010000044.1, read as the reverse complement.
CTTTTCCCATTAACGCTTATGAAGCCGAATCCAGGCGCGTCAGCCGCTTTAACGATACCTCACATACCCAGGATGTATTACGGCCTGCTCCTTATCTCACCATCGTAGCACATTACATCGAACAGAATCGTTTACCGTTCATGTGTGACCCTCCGCCTCTGGAAACCAATCCGTCGTATCCGCATACGCTTGATTTGCGTCTTAAACGTAAGGCATGAGGCATGAAGCTTCAAGCATGAGGCGTGAAGCATGAGGCTTGAAGCATGAGGCTTGAGGCTGGATGTTTTTAAGTTCAAAATAGGAGGTCAATAAGTATTATTCTAAAAAAATTTGGGTTAAAACACCTGCTTAAATAGTTGGGTTACATGCTTTCTTTGCATCATGAGAAATTATAAAAACTATGATGTATGGACTGAATCCCATGCGCTAGTCCTGTTTATTTACGGTCAAACAGCTCCTGAAATTCCACGAGAGGAAAAATATGAATTAGTCAGCCAAATGAAACGTGCTGCGTATTCTATACCACTTAATGTAGTGGAAGGATGCGGAAGAAACTCAGATAGGGACTTTACTCACTTTCTTGATATATCTCTGGGATCTGCCAATGAACTTGAATACTGTATTTTACTGATGAAGGATTTGAGTTACCTAAATTCCGAACAATATGAACTTGTAAATAGAAAAGTCAGTGTCGTTAGGGCGATGCTCATCAATCTGATCAAATCTATTCGCGAGTCAAATTCTAAAAGAAGGCCTTAAGCATCCCGCCTCATGCTTCAGGCTTACCACCTGGGAAAATAAGCATTCAACCCGGCATGTTTCATGCAGAGTTCATGTATGAATTCCAGTTTACGCACAACTTGTTCTGAAATAACAAAAGGGTAAAAATCCGAATGTCCCATACTTCGGTTTAAACTGTTCACGGCGAATGTAAGTGGCAGCCACCACTTCATAATCTGATTGAAATCCGTCATATCATAAGGATCCTGCTGGATGCTGGCCTGTATTTGTTTGGTATCCTGAATCATGTCAGGCTGAATACGGATTCCAAATGAAAAAGCGGTTTCGAGTGTGTCCATGAGATGCAGATAATGAGCCCAGGTTTCCGCCCAGTCCTCCCAGGGATGCGAACTGGCATAGGGACTGATGAAATCCCGGCTCCAATTGGGGGCCGCACTGTTTTTATAATAGGCTTCAAGCGCTTCAGCATAATCCTTTTCTTCATTCCCAAATAACTGGCGGAATCTTTGCTGTTCTTCTGTGTCTTTAATGAGAACCTCCCAGTAATAGTGCCCGATCTCATGGCGAAAATGCCCAAGCAGGGTTCTGTACCGCTCGCCGAGATCCTGTTTGTGACGGACGCGGGCTGCCTCATCCGCCTCTTCAATATTTAACGTAATCACACCATTCTCATGACCGGTAATCACTTTGTCTTTTGTCGAAGTGGCTGCCAGAAAATCAAAGGCGATGCCTGCTTCCTCATCGTCCTTTTTCTTACTAACAGGAAGGCGCAACCGTAATAGTGAATAGACCAGGCGGTGTTTGGCCACCTCGATATTTCTCCAGCGTTTCAGATTTTCTTCTTTAGTAAGGTCGGGTATCGTCCGGTTCAGTTCACAGGCAGGACAATATTCTGTGTTTTCGGTATCATGGATCAGCCAGTTACAGGCGCTATATTCAGCATTTTTACAATAACGAAATTTCTCCTTTTTATTTTGTTCATTGGAAAACAGATTTTCGCCCTCGGGAACCAGCGTCACAAGCGTGAGCGTGGCTGCATCAAAGCCCAGGGAATATCCGCAATGCAGACAGATATTGTTTTCAAAATAAATCAGGCTGTGACAATGACTGCATGTATAAAGCTTCATGATATCTGGAACTAATGATACTCAATAATTATACCATGCCCGACTCATGCCCCCAGAGCATTTCCTCCCGCCTTCGGCGGGATCAAATTTTCAAATTCTCTTCACGTCTACCGACACAGTCAATTCATGTGAACCGCTGCTCAGGATAATCCCCTCCAGCGGCGCTATGTCTGCGTAATCCCTTCCCCACCCGATGGTAATGTGCTGATCCGATACCAGGCAGTTGTTTGTCGGATCAAAATCCGTCCAGCCCTTCCCTGGTATATATACACTGAACCAGGCATGCGAAGCATCCACGCCGATCAGTTTTTCAGCGCCCTCCGGAGAAAGGGTTTCAATATACCCACTAACATAACGGGCAGGAAAACCGACAGAACGGACACAGGCTATCGCCAGATGTGCAAAATCCTGACAAACACCTTTACGTTCCTTCATCAGAACGCCAAGGGGTGTCGCTACGGTGGTATGGCCAGGTTTATATTCAAAGTCAGAAAATATCCGCTGGGTTAAATCCAGCGCCGCCTCTATAACCGGCCGTTCCGGGATAAAAGACTCTTTCGCATATTGAAGTATCTGTATATCCCAGGCTGTCATAGGCGTCTCAAATATATATTGTTTGATTTCAAGAATATCGTTTTGTCCGGACTCCATTTCCATGGCCGCCCCTTCCGATCTCTCCACTTCCGATGTTACCTGAACCGATAATTCGTGGTGCTCTTTTTCAATGGAAAAGTAAATTATTTTGTTCCCAAAGAAATCTTCATACTCATTGATGCGGTCGGGTACAGGTGATATGAGAATATGTGTATTTGTGCAGGTCTGCTCCCGGGTATTGCGTGGAACCAGCCTGGCGATATTATGACATAGACTCACCGGCTCTAGATAAGCATAAGCTGTTTTATGTTGAATGGTATATTTCATGTAGTTAAAATCAATTGCTTTATCGGATAACTATGGATTTGGTGGTGAGTTCATGTTTAAAGAAAGCTTTCGACAACGCTCCGGGAATACCAGCCAGCAAATTGTATAAACCGGATAAAAAACCCGCCAGATTATCATACTCGTCTCCCCCGGAAACCGATAATTGTGTTTTATCCGCAACATTCAGCATGGTGTTTGCCTCCAATATCAATCTTTCATATTCCGCAAGGGCCTGCCCACCAACGGTCTTCGGAAGATTCTGCAGGTAAGATTTTAGCCGAACCACCTGGTAGATGAGTGACCTCGGATTATTTGGATCGAAAATCAACAGGTCGATCACCAGCAGATTTTGTAAAGGTCTTCTGTATTTATACCGGTAGTTCACCAGTCCCTCATTACTCATTAGTACAGACTGCTGCAGGTTGTATTCCACCTGCTCATTATTTTTTTTGATCATTGTCGTCCGCAGCATGGTGATCACCAACAGGCTTTGTTCAATTTTTCTTCCCACATCCAGCATGATCCATCCCTGCTCGCGGGAGATACTTTCCCTGTTGAGACCGATAAAAGCCACAACAGAAGTAATCAGGTCATCCAGGGCATGGATCATTTGCAGATGGCCATGATGCGTTAGTGGAATTCCGTTTTGTAATCCTTCTTCCATATCCCTGATTACACGCCAGGTATCAGTTGACCAGTGATCACGCACTTCATGGATGGCTTTGTGGAATTGCAGAAAATTAAATTTAATACCACCCGGGCGTCTTTCATTGAACAAGACGTCTTTCAATTCTCTCCATGGATCTGCAAACAACCCTTCCGCATCTTCTCCTGTAAATCCGGGTAAGGTATAACTGTAACGGGTAAATGCTTCCAGCAGGCTTCTCTCGGTCTGCCGGTTATTCTCCGTGATGAGTTTGTTTCCTTCTGCCAGAAACTGCATCACGGTACGCATGAACCGGGCAGTCCCTAAAATGCGCTCCGTATAACGGCCTACCCAGAACAAATTTTCCGCTGCGTGACTGGGTAACATATCATGATAGGACTCCGCTATACTTTCCGGAGTTTCCTGCAATACGGTCACTACCCGACCTGGTTCAGGTGAAATAATCCATGCATCTTTGCTGAACCCACCTGACTGACTCGAGATGAGAAAATTTCCCGCGTCTGCCGAAGATCTCACCAGCCCGCCCGCCATCGCCACATATTCGTCCTGGTTGCTAACCAAAAAACTTCGAAAAAGTACTTTTTGCGGTATGATTTTACCGTCGATCAGCGATGGGTTTAGGGATATTTCTACTTTTTCCTGACCCACATACAGTTCAGGATTGGCTTTGATATGATTTTTACAGGTCTGTAATTCGCCTGCAGACAGTGAACTTCCGTCAACGGAAGAGCTGCCGGTGGGATTCCGGTGAATCTTTTTAATTACCAGGGATTGCAGATTGTCCAATACATATTGCAATTCCCGCGATTGGCCACACCACCATGTTGCAATCGTCGGAAGGATCAGATCGGCATTCAAAAAATATCTGGAGATCTGCTGAAGAAAAGGCATGAGCCCCGGATTTTCCAGGATACTGCAACCTAAGGGATTGGCAAGGCTCACGTTTCCGCTGCGCACGCATTGCAATAATCCCGGAATGCCAAGTTGTGAATCAGATTTTAATTCCAGCGGATCGCAATAAATATCGTCGACCCTTCGCAGAATCACATCCACCCTTTCGAGACCCCCCATGGTTTTCAGCCACACAAAATTATCTTTCACGATCAGGTCATTTCCCTGTACCAGTGTAAAGCCCAGGTAGGAAGACAGATAGGAATGTTCAAAATACGTTTCGTTTTTCGACCCAGGCGTTAATATGACGATTCGCGGATTCAGATTCCCATGAGGTGCGATCTCATTCAACCCCGTTCGAAGCGCCGTAAAATACGGAGAGAGGTGACGGACTTTTAACCCTTTGAACAACTCCGGTATGACCCTTGTCATTGTGGTCCTGTTTTCCAGGGCATAACCAGAACCCGAAGGCGCCTGTGTGCGGTCATTAACAACCCAGATTCGTCCTTCGGTACTTTTAGCGATATCCGCTGCGTATACAATCAGTTGTTTTTTCCCCGGCTGGCGGATTCCGTTACAGGGCCGGAGAAAACCCGCGTGATTATAAATCAGTTCCATGGGTAAAATACCCTGCCTGATCAGGTTTCTGTCTCCATAGATATCTTCAAGAATCAGATTTAATAACTGTGCTCTTTGAGAAAGACCCGATTCAATAGAAGTCCAGTCTTCCCGGCTGAGCAGGAAGGGGATATTATCCAGTTTCCACGGACGGTTCAAACCATTCGGGTCGCCATAAATATTGTAAGTAACCCCATTCTCCTTAAGCAACCTCAGGGTATCGCCGTAACGGCTATTCATTTCTTCTTCACCCAGTTCAGCATAAGATTTAAAAAATGTTTCCCAATGGGGACGAATTTTTCCGTCTTCATCAATCAATTCTCCGTAGGACTGATGAATATTGAAATAGTCTCTGAAAACTGGGTTAATGAGCAGATTCGGGTTCATTTTTTCGGGTGGCGTGATCGGGCAGTCAGCGAACATGTATTTAAAAATAGGAAAAATAGGGGTTATATTTAATATCTGTTTTCAACAGGAACCGTGCATAAAAAAATTTGTGAATTCAATGATTCCCATTATTTGATCCATATAAAAAATTATTACTTTATCATTTCAATTTTTTCCTGACGATATGAAAACTGCATCAACAGTTCTTGCACTGTCGCTTATTTGTTTTTTATCTGTTACACTGCAAGGCCAGTCTTCAGATTTGCCGCATAGTTTGCCGGAGACAGAAGGTGTATCCTCTGCTGGAATTCTGCGTTTTATTGAAGCGGCAGAGAAAAGTAAAAATGAATTGCACAGTTTTATTTTTCTCCGGCACGGAAAAGTGATCGCCGAAGGTTGGTGGGATCCCTATAAATCGACCCTGCGCCAAACCCTGTATTCCACCAGCAAAATCTTCACATCTACTGCAGTGGGACTTGCTGTTAGCGAAAACAAACTCAAGCTGACCGACAAAGTCATATCCTTCTTCCCAAACGATCTTCCCGGCAGCATTACTCCCTTTCTGGCTGCATTGACGGTTCGAGATGTTCTGATCATGGCTGATGGTATGGATCCCGATCCTACACATGAAGTAACTTCCAAAAACCGTAACTGGGTGAAAGGATTCCTCGCAACTCCCATCATCTATAAACCCGGAACCGTGTTTTTATATATTTCCATGGGAAGTTTTATACTTTCAGCCATCGTACAAAAAGTATCCGGACAAAAACTGATTGACTATCTCAAGCCCCGTTTATTCGATCCACTCGGCATTAGTGGAATGGACTGGGAAGAGAACCTGTTGGGTGTGAATACAGGGGGCTGGGGCTTGCGTTTAAGAACAGAAGATATGGCCAAGATGGGTCAGCTTTATTTGCAAAAAGGTTTATGGAATGGGAACCAGGTAGTGCCCGCCGCATGGATTGAAGAAGCCACCACGGAAAAAATTATTCAGCATCCCGAACTTGCCCAAGCATCAAGAGACTCGAGTGACTGGGAACAGGGTTACGGATATCAGATCTGGCGATGCCGCCATCACGCTTACCGTGCAGATGGTGCTTTTGGTCAGTTTATTATTGTATTTCCTGAGTTGGATGCTGTGCTCGCGATCCAGTCTGAAACAGCCAATATGCAAAGCGAACTGAATCTGGTTTGGGACTATTTGTTGCCAGCGATCAAAAAAAATAAACTTCCCGAAGATCAGAAGTCACAGATCGCTTTAAGAGTAAAATTAAATACCCTCTCCATTCAACCCGAATCAGGAAGTTTTACTTCACTCACGAATAATAAACAAACGAATAAAACTTTTATTTTCGAGCCCAATGAAAATCAAATCAATTCGCTTGTGCTGGATATTAAAGACAGCATATGCCACTTGGTGTTGAATACCGGTTCAGACACGTATAACTTAAATTTTGGAGCCGGCAAATGGAAAACAGGGCAAACCAACAAACCCGGCCCAATGCTAAACGGAGATAAGAAAGAGAATTATGCCTTGCTCTCACCTTATAAAGTTGCCGGTAATTTTTTCTGGAAAGACGATCAAACCCTGGTCATGCAATTACGCTATCTGGAAAGTCCCCATACGGAAACCTACACCCTACGTATGGCTGGCAAAAAATTGGACATGGATATAACATACAGCCTGGAATTCGGAGCCAGGAGTATGACACTGACAGGAACGCAGAAATAGTTATTAGTTATTAATTATTAACGGTAATATTCGAAGCGATGTCAACTATTTGCTTCATTCCTCATGCTACACGCTTCAAGCCTTACGCATCAAGCCTTACGGCTCAAGGCTCAAGCTTCAAGCCTAATAGGCATAAATAGCATATCCCCACGCCTCCATTTTCCAGGGTTTGCTGTTTAAAGGTTCCTTTCTTCCCATAAAAACATTGTAAGGATTTCCTGAGAGGGAATCATCTCTTATGGAAATGGCTTGTTCTTTATCAGAAAGATTGAGAATCACCAGAATTTTATTTGTGCCCTTTTGCCGCACAAAAGCAAAAACAGCCTTATTGTCACCGGCATTGATTTTCCGGAATGAAGCGTTTGCCGATAATGCAGGATTATTTTTCCTTAGGTTCAACAGGGTTTTATAAAATTTCTCTCTTCCGAATTTTCCAAATTCAATCGGATCTTTTTCGAAAAATTGAAGGGGGCGAAGTACGGGCTCTTCCTGTCCGCTGTAAATTAAGGGTACGCTGTTCGCCATCGTTTGGGTAAAAACTGCGAAAGGCGTATGCACTTTTCCCGGAAAACTTCCGTAATCCGCTTTATTCCAGCTGTTCTCGTCATGGTTGCTGGTGAAATACATTTGAATGGTATTGGCCGGATACATCACTACGTTCTCTTTTTGAATACTATCCAGGCCGAATGCCGGACGATCGCCCTTCGCTATTTTTTCCATCATATGAAACATATGCCAGGGGTAAACAGCATCAAATCCATTTTTAGGCAAATAACTACTGTCGCCTTCAGCCAGCATGAAAACATTTTTAATCTTTTTCAACTCCGGGATACATTTATGCCAGAAGGACCCAGGTACATTCCAGGCCACATCGCACCGAAAGCCATCGATATTTGATTGGACAAGCCAGAATTTCATCGCAGCAATCATACTGTCTTCCATCACCGGATTATTATAATCGAGCTGTCTTGTATCAGACCAATCCTTGGCCATAGCTGCCTTGCCCGAGCTGTCTTTCACAAAAAAATCAGGATGTTGGTTAAGCCAGCGATTATCAGCCCCGGTATGATTAGGCACCCAGTCAATGATGACTTTCATTCCTTTCTGATGTATCTCATTCACGAGGGCAATCCATTCAGCCATCGTGCCGAATTCGGGATTAACTGCGGTATAGTCAGATACTGCATAATAGCTGCCCAGCGATCCCTTTCGCCCTTCAACACTGATCGGGCTCAGGGGCATGAACCACAGGGTCTGCACACCCATTGATTTTAACCGGTCCAGATTTTTACCAAAAGCTTTAAGTGTTCCTTCACGGGTGTACTGACGAACGTTCACTTCGTAAATATTTCCCTGCATGATCCAGCCGGGATGTCCATCTATCGTTCCGGTTTTCGTCGATGCGGGCTTGGTATTCTGAGTAAATGCACTGGAAAGAAATACCCATTGCAGGAATACCAAGGCCCATTTCATATTTTTCAGGACTTGTAAATGGTTCATGACGTTGATTTACTTGAATTACAAAAGGACTTTCAAGAATACCGGAAATCCATATAGCCTCCATAAGGTGAAAGTTCCAAAAGCCAGGACCATAAATCCAAAGGCCCTGATATACTTATATTTTACAGAGTACAACCGGATGGTATCCAGGATGAACCACATCAAATATAATATTTTAAAAGAATCAGAGATCTGTAATCTTACTGTTCCGGAATATACAACATGGTAGATCAATGCAAATACAGCAAACAGAAACTGAAACTGTATGATCGTTCCCAGGGAATAAATCGTAGCGACCATCGTTTCAAAGTAGTTATAGGACTTTCTGGTAACCAGCAGGAAAAGGTATAATGCCTGAAAGGGAATAACGACCGTCAGCACAATACTCAGATTACTAATAGCCAACCTTGTGTCGGCGGCAGGGCCGAAATAATCCCCGTAATTGATCACGGCATTATTACCGAATATCTTTTCGATCATGTAAAGAAACAAGATAAAAATGGTCGTCCAGAGCAGGAAATAAGAAATGGGAGACTGATAATTTTTTCTTTTCCCTTCAATATAGTTTTTAGCAGTCTGCCCGGGGCGGATGATCATCTGGAAAGAGGTAAATAAAAATCCATTTTCCGTGTGTGTAACAAAATGGAAAACTTCGCGGCATAAAAACAAAAAATTTATTTTTCCGGGATCCGCCATTTGTCCGCAGTGACCGCAGTACAAGTCTTTTACAGGGCGACCGCAATTTTTGCAATATTTCATAATGATTGTTTTGTCCGATGTCTAATGTTTTAATGTCATCATTCTCCTCGTCAATAGTTGCCGGATGGAATATACATGTGCGAATAAGACGAGGGGAACCAGAAATCCGGGCAACCAGACAAAGGGAAAATAAAACAGAACAATATTTGGTTGTCCGAAGCCGAACTGCTGAATGGGAGAGGGCATAGATAAAATGGCAATAACAACGATATTCAGCAACAGTCCCAGGCTGATAAAATTCCAGGCCAGAATAATGCTGAGGGGCAACTTATTTTTCACCAATCCAAAATAAATGATAAATGGCGCCGTGATTCCGACAAGGATATCCGGATTTCTTCCTTCAAAAGTCATGATCTGCGGAATGGCCTGATGAATAAAGAGCCAGAATAACACGAATTCAACTGGAATTCGGAGGATGTGGAGCATCGTCAGCCATTTCAGATCCGGCTGACCGATAAGATTCCTGCCCCTGGTTGTTGACATGATCAGGAGGATAAATATAAGGGGCGGCATAATCAATAATAAAAATCTTGGCATACTGCCTCCGTGAATAAGATAAAACCCCGAAAGAGCCAGAATGGACTGGATCAAAAGCCATCCGGATATAATATAGATGAATGCAGTGAATCCGGCGAGGGCCCTGAACATGATAAATGAAGCCAGTCCGATCGAGATAACAAAGACCAGCGGGATAAAGAGCGGTAGCTGATGCATATCCTTTGTATTATATCACAAAGGAAATTCATTAGGTTTTTTCTTTTCTTCGCAAATGGCAAGAATTAAAAAAAACTATCTTTTTGCATAGCCCTTACGTATACGGCTGAGTGAGGTATCCGTGATACCGAGATAAGAGGCAATATGTTTTAAAGGAACGTGCTGAAATATTTCAGGATTATTTTTTAGCAGCATTTCGTATCGGGCTTCCGCAGTTTCCGTGATCATTGAGAGCACACGGGTTTTCAATGCGGAGAACCCTTTAACAAGTACGGATCGTCCGAAATCCCTGAATTCCGGAAGAGAGTGGAAAAGTTTATTCAATTGTTCGTAAGTAATGAACAGACAACTACAATCATCAACAGCCTGGATGTTCTCTCTCGACCGGGTCCTGTTGAAAAATGAGGAAACTTCAAATACGAGCTGATTTGCAGCGTAAAAATTGGTGGTTACTTCATTGCCTTCAGTGTCGTGTGCAAAAGCCCGCATGAAACCAGTTTCGAGGAATACATATTCATCGCTGATCATGCCGTCTTTTAAAAGGAATTCATTCGCCATTACTTTTTTGGGTGCAAATTCACCTGCAATGGACTCAGCTGTTTGCGTAGACACCAGGTTTGACCTACGTAAAAAATCAATCAGGTTCTTGGATTCCATATTTAGCCGGTTTGACATCGAATGTATAGATTTAAATCCCCCATCCCGTCCATTCGGCAGAATTGATTTTTGTCGGGTTACCGGAAATAATTTGGTAAAATCTGCAAATCCACGGAATTAGATTATCAAATTTCCCAAAATCCGATTTCGCATTTGCATATTCTGCAATAAAGTCTGGTTTTTTCACAGGTTATGACTGGAATTTGCAGGATCCGCCGAACGGATGGGCCAGGACCCAATTTGCAATTAGCGATCCAATGGAGCAGCGGATACATTTGACTGTCAAATCGAGGTCAGATTATTTTAACCCCAATCATTCAATTTTAAATCATCAGTTTATGGAAAAGCGTTACTATGTATTTCTGATGTTCGCTTTCTTTTTGGCGACATCCTGCATGAAGGAAAATCCCCTGACCAATTTCCCGGGTAAGGGCGGTCATACCGGCGAAGGTGACGGGCTTAAAATTGCCGTCGTTTCGGATATCCACTATATGTCGGCTTCACTTCTCAAAAACCATGCGAACACCGGCGCAGCTTTCCAGGCTTATCTTGACCAGGATCCCAAACTCATTGAATTCAGTGATCCCATTTTCAGGCAATGTATACAACAGGTCCTTGCCGATAAACCCGACATTCTGCTCGTGCCCGGGGACCTGACCAAAGATGGAGAAAAAGTCAGTCATCAGGACCTGGTTAAGTTGCTTAAACAATTTGACAATGCCCACGTCAAAGTATTTGTTGTTCCAGGCAATCACGATGTGAATAATCCGGAGTCTGCACAGTATGACGGAGACAACGCCAGTCCGGCTCCAACCATTACGGCCAGCGACTTCGCATCCTTTTATTCAGGTTACGGTTACGCCAATGCCATTGCCCGCGATCCGCATTCACTGAGTTATGTAGCCCAGGCTGCTCCGGGACTTTGGATTCTGGGCCTCGATGCATGTGAATACGAACTCAATACCAATATTGCGATCGTTGGCGGTCGCATCAAACCGGAAACAAAACAATGGGCGCTAAACTGGATAGCTGAAGCCAATAAACGGCACGTTGCAATATTTGGCATGATGCACCATGGCATAGTGGAGCACTATACAGGACAAAATCAATTGGATCCCGGATATGTAATCGACGACTATGAAACAGTTGCCCATGATTTTACTATGGCGGGATTAAGAATAATGTTTACCGGTCATTATCACGCCAATGATATAACCAGCCGCACCGACGGAGACAAGACGCTATACGATATCGAAACCGGCTCCATGGTTACTGCACCCATTCCTTATCGGATCATTACCATCAAGGGGACAAATATGAATATTACCACAAAATATATTCAGCATATTTCTGCAACACTTCCAGGTGGACTTGATCTGCCCGCTTATGCACACCAGTTTCTCTCCGATCACCTGGACGGTTATATCGGATATGCAATTTCCAATCCGCCATATTCTCTTCCGGCAGAGTTGGTTACCAAGGGTGCACCCCTGCTCCGTGATGGTTTCCTGGCACATTATGCCGGGGATGAACAAATTACCCCAAATGAACAGACACAGGTTGATGCGTTTGGTCAGTTCGTACCGCCACTCGGAGACGCGGTAAACTCGCTGTTTACTGACCTGGCACCGGCAGACAATAACCTGCAAATACCATGGACGGCTCAATAAATCCCGAACCCTATTATGCTAATAAAAAAAGTCTCCCTGTTCAGGAGACTTTTTTTATAAAGGGCTGATCAGTGCGGACTATTAAAAACAGGCTCCGATGCCATTAGCGGGAGCTTTCTGACCATTAAAATCCAACCCCCCATCACTAATCCCGATTAAGGATTCCAAATTCAATCCGATTTTTCGCAGAGGTGATTGTGCAGGTATCTTATAGTGATTAAATTTTTTTATGCCCAAAGCGGATGTCAGTGTCGTCTTACCGGCCATCCGGAATTCAGGATTCAGGTTGATTAATTTTTGGTTTACCGAATGCTTATCCTTTCCCTGCTCCATATTTGCCGATTCAAGTCCATTTATATTTCCGGATGGATTTGTATAATTGAGGTCCCACCAATCGTTTCCACTGAAAACATCGCGGATTGCCCTGCTGCGTTCCAGACTGTCCCTGGCTACAAAAATATTATTGTAAAAAGCAAAATTCTTCCGCTCACTCATTTCGGAATAACGTACCGCTGTTCCCTTTGCATTGTAAACGGTATTATTGTAAAACCGGCCATTATAAAACTGATCAGGTAATTTGGCACTATTCCAAATATATACGCCTCCATGCGCATCAGAAACGGCGCCATCGTTTTCGCTGATATTGTATCTGAAAATATTGTCGTGCCAAGGACTTGCATACAAGTATTGGAAAAGGCAATATCCTGCTCCCTGGTTTTCGTACGACAAACAATATTGTACTATGGAATGGGTAACTCCGCCATCCAGGTCAAATCCTCCTCCGTCGGCTCCTCCAACAGAGGTTTTATTCCGATAGGAAAGACAATGTTGAATGACCACACTGTCTGCTTCAAATGCCCAGATACCAACGGGGCCATTTCCCTTGCGGGGCATGTCCCACCCATTGTTGGTGGCAGTACAAAATTCAATAAGAACATTCGTGCAGGCACTTACCACGATTCCATTACCGCTGTGGTTGTTTAGGTTGGAAGGATCACCGGGGTTATTCTCTGCCCGGCAATATCCGATATAAATATTGTGGTTTGATTTTTTGGAAACTCCTGCGCCTACGGAAATACCAGCGAATCCGTTTTCATGAGAAAAGATATGTTTTAAAGTTATATAATCTGAAAAATCAATGCTTAATCCGGATTTTTGAAAACCCGCTATATTCAGGCTGTCCGCGATAATATTGTGGCTGCTTATAATGGAAAGACCACTATGGATATTACCCTTTTTTCTGCCAGATCCAATAAGATTTAGTTTTTTAATTATCAGCCATCGGGCTTCTTTAATCTCAATTCCGGACTCATGGCCTGCATTAAGTGAGGCGTAACCATTACCGAAAGAACTCACCAATATCGGATGCAGCTGATCACCCCCTTTCGCCATGTGCAACGATAAGTTGCCTTCGAATTGTCGTCCACCCTCAAAAAGAACAGAATCACCCGGGTTAAATTGCAGTTTATTTATCCTTTTAACAGACTGAAATGGAGCGTTCCTCGCACCTGAATTTGCATCACTGCCAGAAGGACTAATATAATAAGCTCTGGCCACCTGTTTGCTTTCATCATTACCGGCCCGGTTTATCCAATAACCAAAATGGTAAAGCAGCGAACCGATCAGCATAACAGAGGTGAAATACATATCAGCAATTAAAATTCCGGATTATAAGCTCTGTAGCGTTTCGTTATCCGTAATTTACTGGTTCCCGACAAATATTCTTCATAAAAAATGTGGACATGAAATTAGTTGGATGGAAGAGATTCATCCAATATTTGTTTCATTGTGAAATAGCGTTCATGTCTGTCTTTAAAATTGAGGTCAAAGGTCATCAAAAAAGCACAGTAATGTTTATCATTGTCAACCCATGGAAAGCTCCCGAATAGTCCGGGACTGGTCACCCATTTGCCTGGTTTTCCTGCTTCCGAATCTTTTGCCACCCATTCTCCATAGCCGTAGCCCAATCCCTCTGCTTCTGCAGGAGAATAGGCTATTCTCACATCGGAACCCAGGCGGTTGATTTCCATTTCCTGTATTGTCTCTTCCTTTAGTATCTGCCTGCCCTTATATTTTCCTTTATTCAATACCATAGTCAGAAAATTCAGATAATCTTCCGGAGTGCTGCTCGCGCCTCCGGCGGGAAGTGCAACGGGTCCTTTACCAAAATCAGTATTTTTCAATCCCAGCGGTTCGGCGATCCGCTCGGCAAACAGTATTTCAAATGATTTTCCACTGATCTTTTCGATCACAGCTCCGGCGATTTGCAAACCGACATTGCTGTAATGAAATACTTTCCCGGGCATCCCTTCCATCGGTAATGACGAGATCTCCTCTATAGCCTGGTCCATACTCCAGATTTTTTTCATCTCCTTCAGGCTCTCTTTTAAGGGTGGGGCCTTGATACCTGTAAGGTGGGAAAGACACTCACTTATGGTAATATTTCCTTTACCGTGCAATGAAAGAAGCGGTAAATACGTGCCAACGGTGTCAGTTAAACGCAGTTTACCCTCCTCCACAAAAGTCATGATCAATGCCGCACTCAGCCACTTACTGCAACTGGCAATCATTTGCTTTGAATCTAAAGTATATTGTTCCAGGTCTGGCTCCCGGCTTTGCTTTCTGGCGACATATTTTATCATCGACTTTTGGCGATTGTTCATTTCACTGACCGACTTTTCATAGATGATTTTGCCGTCTTTATAAACGACCAGTATAACACGTCCGCCCATGGCCTTTGCATTCGCATCCATCCACTGGTCAAGTCGGGTAAAGGACGATTGTGCGTTGACGTGAATCGAAAATCCGATAAAAATGAACCAAAAGCCAAGACCTATCCTTTCCCCCATGGTCATGTATTTATCATCATATAGACAGGCACAGGGAATAAAGGTTTAATCAGTCCGTACTGATTACCAGATTTTAATACGATCGCTTTCTGATTTATACATTTTATCCCCTTCTTTAATATGAAAAGTGATGTAAAAAGGTTTGAAGTTTTCCAGTGTACCGATCACCCGGTAACGGTCTGGCGCATGCGGATCAAGGTTGACCAGCTGTCGTGAATACTCATCCTTATATTTACTCCTCCAGGCAGTAGCAAAGGATATGAAAAAGCGCTCATCGGGTGTCAGTCCGTCAATTCTAATGGTATCCTGACCCTGTTTGGTCAGTTTGAATGCGTCGTATGCGATGGCCAGTCCCCCAAGATCAGCAATATTCTCCCCGGTTGTGAGTGCTCCGTTTACATGAAAAGTATCAATGGCTAAAAATCCATCATACTCTGCATTCACCGCTTTGGTATAACTAACAAATTTTACACTATCATTCCGACCCCACCAGTTTTTCAGGTTTCCATCCTTATCATATTGAGCACCCTGATCGTCAAAGCCGTGGGTCATCTCATGACCAATCACCATGCCGATGCCACCATAATTTACTGCATCATCTGCCGCAGGATTAAAAAACGGCGGTTGGAGTATGCCTGCTGGAAAAACGATTTCATTAAAATTCGGATTATAATACGCATTGATGGTGGGCGTTGTAATACCCCACTCCGTCTTGTCAACCGGTTTACCCACTTTGGCGAGTTGTCGTTGAAACTCGTTTTTATGACAGGAGATTCTATTCTCAAAGAATTTGTCCTTTTCGATGGCTACTTTGCTGTAATCTCTCCACTTGTCCGGATACCCGATCTTTTTCGTAAAAGCGTGCAATTTGTCTTTCGCCTTGGCTTTTGTGCTATCGCTCATCCAGCTGAGATTGTTGATGCGTTTCTCAAATGCGATCTGTAAATTATTTACCAGTTCCAGCATTCTGGCTTTTGCTTCACCGGAAAAATAGAGATCGACATAAATTTCTCCCAGACCCTCTCCCAGATTACCATCAACAGAAGAAATGATCCTGTCCCATCGGGGCTTCATCTCCTGCTGACCACCAAGCGCTCTGCCGTTATACTCAAAATTAGCCAGGTAAAAATCACTGCTCAGTGTCATCATGTTTGCATCTGCAACATGGAATTGCAAATAAGCCTTCCAGGATTCCATACCGGCGGTTTTCAGCAGACCATTCAATTTTGAGTAAAATGCCGGTTGCATCAGATTTACAGAATCCGTTGTAATTCCCATGCCACTTAACGTAGACTTCCAGGCAAAAACCGGCATTTGTTTATCCAAAGCAGCAAAACCTTCCTTATGATAATTGCTTTGGGGATCCCTGAGTTCCACATTGGTCTTGTGACTTTCCGCCATTTGTTTTTCGAGGTTGTAGACTAATCCTGTTTTTTTAGCTGCTGTAATGGAATCATCTCCCATCAAACGGAATAATTTATTCACGTATGTCCTGTAAGCATTAACAACTGCAAGATTCCCGCTATCCTTCTTAAAATAATAATCCCGGTCAGGCAATCCCAAACCGCCCTGGCTGAAAATCACAATATTTGATTTGCTGTTTTTTTCGTCTGGACCAATGTTTACATTAAAAAGACTATTTAATCCTTCGGTTTGCAATTCCGCCACAAATTGAAGTATACCTGAAGAATTATTAAGACCAGCAATTTTTGCCAGATAGGGTTTCAAAGGTTCAAGACCTCTTTTTTCGATAGTCGCTGAATCCATGCCTGAAGCATAATAGTTCCCTACTTTTTGCTGGATTGTTCCGGGAGCCAGGTTAGCTTTTGACAGACTGTCGAGCAAATGATGCAAAACATCCTGCGTCTCATAATACAAATCTGTAAATCCGCCAACTGCAGATTGCGATGGCGGAATGTTAGTTTTACTGATCCACTTGCCATTTACAAACAGATAAAAATTATCCCCAGGCTTAACACTGGAATCTATGCTGGCCAGGTCGAGAAATTTTTTGTCGTCAACTTTTGCTGTGTCAGTATGCTTACATGAAGAACACACGAAAATGAAAATAAAGCAGGAAATAAGACCAAAAAATTTGTTCATAAAAGATGAATGATAACGCCCAATTTATGTGAATTCCACTGTTTACTAAAATAATTGCAGCATTTCTTACATTTAATCCCCCAAAAGAAGTTAATCATGAAACCAGTCAGCATTAGCCGTCACATATTTATACGTTTATTTGCGATTGCTATTTCAATGTTCGCGGCCTTAAACAGTCACGCGCAAAAAATCCTGCATGTTGCTATAGCCGGTCTGGCCCACGATCATGTCCATGGCGTGCTGAATCAGTTCAAAAAAGGTGAGGTCGTCATTCTGGGTATCGCCGAACAGGATGAACAACTTGTTCAGCGATATAAAAAAACTTACCAATTACCGGACTCCCTGTTCTACCATGATCTGGAAACCTTGTTGAAACATAACAAACCTGATGCGGTATTGGCATATAACGCGATTAATGAACATATCGCGATTGTGGAAATATGTGCGTTGCATGGAATATCAGTAATGGTTGAAAAACCGTTGGCTACCCGGGTAAAAGATGCTGAACGCATGGCAGATCTGGCAAAGCAGTATCATATACTTATTTTGACTAATTATGAAACGACCTGGTACAACAGCAATCAGCAATTGTACGAAATGACCAGGGTGCGGGAGCAGTTCGGAGATATAAGAAAAATGACAGTACATGATGGACACAATGGTCCGAAAGAGATTGGATGCAGCCCGGACTTCCTGAACTGGCTGACTGACCCGGTAAAAAATGGAGGAGGTGCACTGATGGACTTCGGATGTTACGGGGCCAATCTGATGGTCTGGCTTATGAATGGGAAATCCCCTATTTCCGTATCGGCGGTCACTCACCATCTTAAACCACTTCTTTATCCAAATGTCGATGATGATGCTACAATCCTGCTGGAATATTCAGATGCCACCGGTATCATTGAAGCTTCCTGGGACTGGCCATTTGGCATCAAGGATCTCGAGGTATTCGGAACAAAATCCTATCTCCACGCACTTAATGGAAATACACTGCAGCAACGGAACAAAGATGTTTATGAAAATATACCATTAAAGGCAGCAGCTTATTCGAATAACATTCAATACCTGGCTGATGTGCTCAGTGGTAAACTGAAACCGGGTCAGGATCTTTCTTCGCTTGAAAATAATGTGATCGTTGTTCGTATCCTGGAAGCAGCCAATAAATCAGCACAGGATGGAAAAAAAGTGACCTTATAGCATGCTCCCTGTATGCACACCGTTGACAACCCATAACATGCCATTCATGTAAATAAATGGGTGGCAGTCATTTAGCTCATATACATTTATAACCTGCTATGCTCCAGTTCGAACAGGTATATAAATCCTATAACCAGCAAGCTGTCCTTGAGATTCCAACACTAACACTGTTAAAGAATATTTACTGGCTGCAGGGACCTAACGGATCCGGCAAAACAACTTTTCTCCGAATACTCGCCGGATTGGTTCCTTTCAAAGGCAGCATTTCGCTTGACGGTATTAATTTGCGGGAACGGCCGTTACCCTATCGCAGGCTCGTAAGTTTTGCCGAAGCAGAACCCCTCTATCCCGCGTTCATTACCGGAAATGAACTAGTCAATTTTTATAAGGACATACGAAAGGCAGATACCATACAAACGGATATGCTGATTGATTTTTTTAGAATGCACCGTTTTTTATTGCAACCGGTTGGATCTTATTCAAGTGGCATGATCAAAAAATTATCGCTGCTTCTGGCTTTCATTGGAAAGCCTTCACTCATTTTATTGGATGAACCGTTGTCGACCCTTGACGAAGGAGCAATTCACCATATGCCCGAACTGATCAACGCTTATCATAAGGAATTCGGTACCAGTTTCATATTCAGTTCCCACCAGCCTTTCAATTCATACAGACAGACTATCCATAAAATTCTGATCATGAATCAAACCCTGCAGCTAATCGCATGAACGGAACCAACACCATTTTGATCAGGACCTTCGTAAAACCCTTTTATCGACAGAATGGCGGATTTTTCATTTTTATATTTATTATTCTGTTTGGAGCTGTAGGAAGGGTTGACGGAGCTGGTTTGTTTGAATATCATTTCTCACTGATCAGGGGAATGCTCAAAAATCCCTTTGTATTTCTACTGATTTTATTTCTGTGGCTACTCTATGCAAAAAAATGTGAACAGTTTATACTGAATATTCTTCGCAGGCCTGATTATGCCTTTCTGCAAATCTTATCCACTGTAAAAACAAAAAAAATATTTGTATCGTTGGGAATGGTTCAGATCCTGCTTTTCCTGCCGGTCATAACCTATGCTATGATCATTGTGGTTGCCGGCATTTATCTTCATGCCTACATAGCCTGCGGGATTCTTCTGCTTTATCTCGTTTTTATTTGCCTGATCAGCACAGGATGGTTTGTCTATCTTATTCAAAATCCGGGATATTCCGAAGAGATAAAAACAGGAAAATTCAATTTGAAATCAGCGGAAACTTCTTATTGGAATTTTTTCATACGATTTATTGGCAAAAATAAGAAACTGCTTTTTACAGGAATCAAGATATTTAGTTGTGGAATTCTCTACGGCATGTTGGTAAATCAGACGGGCACCGACCATGAATTGAATATGATAGTCCTTTTTTTTAGCCTCGGAATATTGGGTCACGGGCTTCTTATTCACCAAATCAGGGATTTAGAAGAAACCAGACTTAGCTTTTATCGGTCAATCCCTGTTTCGTTATTCAAGAGATTTGTACAATATGCAGTGTTCTACTTTATAATTTTACTTCCGGAAATTTTTACCATTGTGCTACTAACGCCAAAACACGTCAGTTATCCCGACGCTGCCCTCTTCGTTTTTTTTGGATATAGTTTATTACTTTTTATGCACAGTCTGCTTTTCATTCAGTTCTTTCCGATGAAAGCCTATCTGAAGATCATACTATGCCTGTATCTGATCATCTACTGCAGTATTCTTTTCTCCTCACTCTTTTGGCTTTGCCTCATTTTATTTTTATCCTCTCTGGCCATTTTCCGGGCCAGATATTATCAATACGAACGGCAGCTGGTCAGTTGAAAAAAGGACAGTCCCGATACATTCCTGAAGAAATATTTTCTGCAATTCCTGCAAAGCACTTCATTACCTTTTGCAGATTCTGCAGTTTATTTCTGCCCTTCATTTGATTTTTGCAAAACATTCTGTATTTCAGTGAATCCTTTCAGCATTTTACCCAATCCTGCTGTTGAAAGGTCCCAGGAGGCAGAAACCAATTAGGTGCCCCAATCCCTCATAGATATTTTTGGATTCAGTAAAACAACCTTAAATCCAGATGGCACGGAGTCCACAATATTATAACTTTTGGTTTCTTCCCTGTCTGCTCTTATCCAATATTATTGCGGTCGCCCATTGTTTTCTAGTACAGATTCATGTGCTGCAGATACCTGATTGTGTAAAACGGGCACCGGGTGGCATGTTTAAAAATTTACAAAAAATCTGGTTCGCGAGATTCTTAAAAAAAATTGTCTCCATATGGGTAAGGTCCCCTTTTTACCAATATGCCCTGAGGCTGGTAAATTTCGATATCCCCATTCCTAACGGGACAGGTCTTATACTGGTTACCTGCCACACTCCCTGGAAGCGCTTGCTGGTGAGTTGGTTTCTCGAAAACCACTATGCGCTGATCCTGGATACAGGCCGTTCGGTGAAACGAAAAAATAAATTGAAAAATCTTCGGAAAGGGCACAATGAATTGTTTCATATCGTTCGTCATTTACGTTATGGAGGTCACGTGATCATTGCGGCAGATGTTTTTGACAAATCCAATGACCAGCCCGCAGAAATTCTGGGTAAACAGGGAAACCTGTCTTTACTACCTGCCCGGTTAGCCAGAATCGCCGGTGTGCCTTTACTGGCTGCAATACCCATACTGCGGAACAAAAAGATAGACATACAGGCAGGACCCCTCATCGATCACCACACCCCCTATTCTGATCCGCGAACCGTAATGCAAACCCTGCTCAGTTTTTTTGAGCTTGAAATTAAAAGAAACCCATCTGTCTGGTCCTATTTTGTAAACGACTCCTTATCCGGATTTCACAAAAAACAAATTAAATGACACCCATTACCACTCCTCCCAAATACCCTGTAAGTGCGGTGATGATAACTTATAATGAGGCCATAAATCTCCGCCGCACCATTTCCAAACTTTCCTGGTGCGATGAGATTATCGTGATAGACAGTTTCAGCACTGATGGTACAGATCGTATAGCCAGAGACATGCAATGCAAATTGATCCAGCGTGCTTTCGAAAGTTATGGTGAGCAGAAATCTTTCGCCATAGCACAGTCCAAAAATGACTGGGTGCTCTGTCTGGACGCGGATGAATACCTAACCAGTGAACTGGTAGAAGAAATCAAGCAGGAGATGCAACAACCCGAGAATATTCAGGCATTCGCATTCCCATCCAACCTGGTTTTCAGAAAACAACGATTCAGGTTTGGCAGGGAAAGCAAGAGGCTGGTTATAAAGTTGTTTAACCGAAAAACCTGTCATATGAGTAATGACCGCGTCCATGAAAAAATAATCGTTAAGGGGAGAATACAAAATCTTGAAGGCCGGCTACTGCACTATAGCTACCGGGATATAACCCAATTTTTTACAAAGTTTGACAGGTATACCGAATGGGGTGCAGAAAAATATTTCCTG